>CAMJNB010000141.1 GCA_946407175.1 uncultured Selenomonadales bacterium
AGTTGGAGCTTATTGCGTCCGAAAATATTGTAAGTCGTCAAGTTATGGAGGCGCAGGGCAGCGTTTTAACAAACAAGTACGCTGAAGGTTATCCCGGCAAGCGTTACTACGGCGGTTGTGAATTTGTTGACGTCGTTGAGCAACTTGCGATAGATCGTGCGAAAAAACTTTTTAACTGCGAATATGCCAATGTCCAGCCGCATTCCGGCGCGCAGGCTAATATGGCAGTTTTCTTCGCGCTGTTGACGCCCGGCGATACGGTTATGGGCATGAACTTGACTGACGGCGGTCACTTGACGCATGGCAGTCCCGTCAATATGAGCGGCAAATATTTTAAAATCGTTCCCTACGGCGTAAGTCGTGAAACTGAAACGATTGACTACGACGCATTGGAAAAAACCGCGCTTGAATGTAAGCCGAAATTAATTGTAGCCGGTGCCTCTGCCTATTCGCGTACGCTTGACTTTGAACGCTTTGCCGATATCTGCAAAAAAGCCGGCGCTTACCTTGTTGTCGACATGGCGCATATTGCAGGGCTTGTGGCGGCAGGTCTTCACCCCGACCCCATTCCCTACGCCGACGTTGTAACTACCACGACGCATAAAACTCTGCGCGGACCTCGCGGCGGTATGATTCTCTGCAAAGACGCCGAATTTGGCAAGCAGTTTAATAAAGCTATCTTTCCCGGCATTCAAGGCGGACCGTTAATGCACGTCATTGCCGCAAAAGCCGTTGCACTCGGTGAGGCTCTTCAACCTGCTTTTAAAGAGTACGCCGCGCAGATTATCAAAAATGCGAAGGTGCTTGCCGACAAACTTACGGCGGACGGTTTCAGAATTGTTTCCGGCGGCACGGACAATCATTTAATGCTGGTTGACTTGACCAGTAAAAATATTACCGGCAAAGAGGCGCAGAATGTTTTGGACGAAGTAAATATCACTGCAAATAAAAATACAATTCCGTTTGAGCCGCGCAGTCCATTCGTTACAAGCGGTCTTCGTCTCGGTAGTCCCGCACTTACCACACGTGGCTTTAAAGAAGACGACATGGCGGAAGTTGCCGACATTATCGCGCTGGTATTGAATAATCCTGCTGATGAAGACAAAAAAAATACGGCGCGTGAACGTGTCGCCGCCTTGTGCAAAAAATATCCGATTTATGAATAGAAGCTTAGAGCTTTTAGTTTTTAGCTTATAAAATTTTTGTAATCGACAAATTCAAGGTTAAGCGCCTCTGCAACAGCCTTGTTCGTAACTTTGCCGTCAACCGTGTTAAGACCCCTTGCAAGCCCCGCATCTTCCGCGCAGGCGTCTTTCCAACCTTTGGCGGCAATTTTCATTGCATAGGGTAAAGTAGCGTTGGTAAGTGCAAGCGTAGACGTACGTGCAACGGCACCCGGAATGTTGGCAACGGAATAATGAATTACGCCGTACTTTTCAAAAGTGGGATTATCGTGCGTCGTAACGTGATCCGAAGTTTCAACCGCGCCGCCTTGATCTATCGCAACGTCAACAATCACGGAGCCTTTCTTCATCTCTTTAACCATATCTTCCGTGACAAGTTTCGGCGCCTTTGCACCAGGAATTAAAACCGCGCCTACAAGTAAATCAGCCTGTTTCGCCCACTTTGCAATGTTGTAGCTGTTCGACATAACAGTTACCACACGTCCGCCGAAAATGTCATCAAGGTAGCGCAGTCTGTCAATGGAAAGGTCGATAACCGTAACACGTGCGCCGAGACCTACCGCCATTTTCGCCGCGTTAGTACCGACAACGCCGCCGCCTACAATTACCACTTGCCCCGACGCAACGCCGCTTACTCCGCCTAACAATACGCCGCGTCCGCCGTACTTGCTTTCCAAAAAGTGTGCGCCGATTTGAATGGACATTCTGCCGGCAATTTCGCTCATCGGTGCAAGCAGGGGTAAACTTTTGCCGTCGCGTCCCGTGACTGTTTCGTAGGCAATGCCAACAACTTTATGTTTAAGCAATGCCGCAGTGAGTTCAGGCTCCGGCGCAAGATGCAGGTAAGTGAAAAGTATCTGTCCTTCGTGAAAGAGGTCGTATTCGGATTCAAGCGGCTCTTTCACCTTTACAATCATTTCTGCCGCGTCGAAGAGTGCCTTTTTGTCAGAAATAATTTCAGCGCCGACAGCTTTGTAACTTTCATCGGTAAAGCCGCTGCCAATGCCGCCGTCTTTTTCGATTAAAACCTTGTGCCCCGCCTTGACGAGAGATTCAGTGCCGGCAGGCGTCAAGCCTACGCGGTTTTCGTTATTCTTAATTTCCTTCGCAACGCCGATAATCATAAAAATTCCCCCTAAACAAAACGGGATTAGCTTGTAGAAATGTTTCAGCTAATCCCTTAAATTTTTTTACGGCTAAAAATTATTTTTTATCGTTTTTATCTTTAATTGCCTTGTCAATGGCAAAATCGAAACCTTTGTAGAAAGATTCGCAGGCGGATTGGTAACCTTTAGAATTTTTGCCGAAAGCCGCGTTACGAATTTTCAGCAGGTACATGACGTCTTTAGTCTGCGCGTTTTGAACTTCAAACATAAAAATTGTGGGATCGTCATTGTTGGCGGTGGTCAACGTAACAAAGGCGTCCGCGTATTTGCCGACGTTATCTCTGAAAGCCTTTTCGTATTCTCTGTAGCCGAGAGTGGTAATGTCAACACCGGTATCCTTTTTAATCGCGTCAACAATCGCGGCGTATGAAATCAGCTGGTAATTTTGCGCTTTGTCGTACATACCCATAATTTCAGTGAGCGTTTCCAAAGTAGGTTCGTCCGATACGCCCGGCACTTTGTAATGGCGGGGACAGGCAACGGCAAGACGTTTAACCGAAGTCAAGTCCGCGCCGTCGATAACCTGTTCGACGCGACTTGCGGCAAGTGCAGTGTTAGCCGTGAAAATGAAAGCAACCGCTATTAAAAGGTGTAAAAAAATTTTTTTCAAAGTTAGTAAACCTCCTATAAATACTCTTAACTTCTAACTCTTAACTTCTAACTAATTTTCCAAAAGTTTGTAAATGAACGCCGCAAGCGCCGCGCCTACAAGAGGTCCGACAATGAAAACGGCAAGACATTCAATCGGAGCGACGTTACCGCCGCAAGCCGCCACTATCGCCGGTCCGAAACTGCGCGCAGGATTCACTGAAGTTCCCGTCAATCCAATGCCGAGAATGTGAACGCCGACTAATGTCAAGCCGATTATCAAACCGCCGAATGAGCCGTGATTCGCCTTAGGTGACGTGACGCCGAGAATATTTATTACAAAGATAAACGTCAAAATAACTTCCACCAAAAGCCCTGCCATAGAATTGCCGTTGACTCCTGCCAGCCCGTTGGTACCGAGACCGCCCGTCATATCCGTGACGCCGCCCATTGTGAAAATCGCCGACAGCAACGCCGCGCCGATTAACGCACCTATGCACTGCGCGATAACGTAGCAGACAAAATCTCTTGACGACATACGACCGCTCAAAAGTACTCCGAGCGAAACTGCGGGGTTAATGTGACAGCCTGAAATGTTGCCGATTGAATACGCCATTGCAACGATTGACAGACCGAATGCAAGCGCCGTCAACACGTAGCCGCCACCCATTACGGCATCACAGCCTACCAGCATTGCCGTGCCGCAACCCAACGTTACCAGCACCATTGTCCCGATACATTCGGCGATATACTTTTTCATGACATGACCTCCCTTAGACAGCTTGACGTGTAGCCGTCAAATTTAGACTAATAAATTATGTGACTTAAGCGCCGCGCGGAGTTTTTCTAAATTCTGCGGCTCCATTTCACTCAACGGCATACGCAACTTCCCGACGTTCCAGCCCAAAAGTTTCAGCGCAGTTTTCACCGGAATGGGGTTGACTTCGCAGAAAAGCGCGTCGATTAAATCGCTGTAGTCAATTTGCAATTTCGCCGCCGCCTCGACTTTTCCTTCAAAGTAAAGCTGACAGATTAAATGCGTGTCTTTCGGCGCGACGTTTGATAAAACCGAAATGACGCCTTTGCCGCCGAGTGAAAGTATCGGTACAATCTGATCGTCATTGCCGGAATAAATTTCCAACTCATCGCCGCAAAGTTTTTTTGTACGCACCATTGCCGACAAATCGCCGTTAGCCTCTTTCGTTGCAACAATGCGCGGGTGTTTTGAAAGTTTAAAATAAGTCTCCGGCTTAATGCCGACACCGGTACGCGAAGGCACGTTGTATAAAATTATCGGCAAGTTTACGCTGTCGGCAATTTTTGTGTAATGCGCGACAAGACCGTTTTGCGTGCATTTGTTGTAGTACGGCGTTACGACAAGCAAGGCGTCTGCACCGACATTTTCAGCGTACTGCGAAAGTTGCACGGCGTAGGCAGTATCATTTGAGCCGGTTCCTGCCACAACGGGTACGCGCTTATTGACGTGTTCGACGGCAAATTTTATAGCGGCTTTATGCTCTTCGTCACTCATGGTAGCCGATTCGCCTGTAGTGCCGGTGATTATAATGGCGTCCGTGCCGTTTTCAATTTGATAATCAATCATCTTGCCGAGTTCAGCAAAATTTATGCCGCCTTCATCAAACGGCGTGACTATGGCGACGCCTGCGCCTTTAAAAACTATCCTCTTCAATAGTGACCCTCCTATTTAAATGTAGTTTGAATTTTCATTGGCATTTTCGTCGATAGGAATATTTCTTATCAGCAATTCTATTTGTTCATCGCTTATAACACGAATGTCATCTTTTTTGGAATAAATAGTCAGCAAGTAAATTTTATCTTCAATCACAACGTAGTACAGAAGTCTGAAACCGGTTGACTTGCCGACATTTGCAGAAGAATTTGCAATACGAACTTTATAAACCGCCGTACCTTCAGGGATATCTAAATCTTGAAGTTTGTCACCGACTAAATTGCCGGTTTCAAGTTCTATCAAAACAGGTTCTAAGTCATAGTCAACCAAAATCGGCGAGGATTCCCCCACTTC
>CAMJNB010000142.1 GCA_946407175.1 uncultured Selenomonadales bacterium
GCCGTGACGCTGGAAAATTATTTGGTCAACGAATTTTTCGTCGGCGTTTATCCCTACAAAATCGGCGGCACGATTCAGCACAATTACGCCGTCTTCGCAGTGAATTTTAAAATTGCCGAGACTTTGGCGCTGTCACTTTTTCCAAAACATTCAGCGCAGATTTTTGAAATGTTTGTCGAGCTTACCGTTGACTTGAATCACAATGAAACTTTTCTTGCCGCGATAACCGACGCAGTGAAAGACGTTGCCGACATTACCTTATTGATGAGAAAACTTTTTCGCGGTAAAAATTTTTGAATCTGAAAAAAATCTGATGTTGACTATAAAAGCCGAGTAGTTTAATATAACGAAAAGGAGGCGAATATTTTTGAGCGTGAGAGAAAATTTAAAGCTTGTACTTGACGAGATTGATAAGGCGAAAAGCAGGCGTGCGGTTGACTTCGGCGACGTGACATTGGTTGCGGTTACGAAGAATCACGGCGTTGATTTAATGCGTGAAGCGATTGACGGCGGCGTCACGAACATTGGAGAAAATCGCGTGCAGGAAGCGACGGAAAAATTGTCAGTGCTTGAACGCAGCGTAACGAAACATTTAATCGGTCACCTGCAGACAAATAAGGCTAAGCAGGCTGTAAAACTTTTTGACTTGATTCATTCTGTTGACAGTGAAAATTTGGTGACGGCGATTGACAAGGCGGCGGGCGCGATTGGCAAAGTGCAGGACGTTTTGATACAAGTTAATTTGGCGAATGAAGAATCAAAGTTCGGCGTCGGTATTGAGAATCTGCAAAATTTGTTTGACACGGCGGACACGCTTAAAAATATTCGTGTAAGAGGTTTAATGTTAATTGCACCGAATTATGCGGACGTTGAATTTTGTCGACCGCTTTTTCGTAGCATGCGAAAAATTTTTGAGCAATTCGCTAAGACGCGGCAGGATTTTGACTTCCTATCAATGGGAATGACGCACGATTACAGAATTGCCGTAGAAGAAGGCGCTAACATAGTGCGAATAGGTACGGCAATTTTTGGCGAAAGAATTTAGTTGCCGGCGAATCAATAAATATTTGGGAGGATTTTGCGAAATGGGTATTATGGACAAATGGAGCAAGACTTTCGGCTTTTCGGGCGAAGATGACGAAGAGAGAGAAGTTCAAGAAGAAAAAGAACTTCGTGCCACGCCTTTGGAGCCGAAAGAAGAACCGGCACCTGTTCACGCCGCAAATGTTGTCGATTTTAATTCGGCAGTGGCAGTGAGAGAAAATTCAAGAGGCATAATGGTTAAATCTAAAATTACGACTATTCGTCCGAAGAGCTTTTCTGAAGACGCGCAGACCATTGCCAACAGCTTGCGTGAGAAAGTTCCCGTCATTATCAACTTTGAAAACACCGATACGGCTGACGCGCAGCGCATTATTGATTTTATCAGCGGCACGGTTTACGCGCTTAACGGCACGCTTAAAAAGGTCAGTCAAAAAGTTTTTATCAGTGCGCCGAATAATGTCACCGTCACTTACACGGAAGACGTGAGAAAGACGGACGGCGATCCTTGGATGAGCAAGTAGGATAATTAAGAATTAAGAATTAAGAATTAAGAATTAAAACTCTAAGCTAATAAGGATTAGAATGGTAAAAGACGCAAGAGAAAAAATTATACGTTACTACAAAGGCACGGAAGGCGAATCAACCGCAGTTAAACTTGTCGACTTTGCCGAACAAGCGCTTAAAAGTCAGAAGTACAAGCTTAGCGGCTTTTTGACGCCGTTTGAACAGAGTATGGCTGAAACGATTTCCAAAACGTTGGGCGGCTTGAAAACGGAATTTGACGGCGGCTTTGAAGGTGCAGAGCGCAGACGTGCGGCATTTTGTCACGAAGATTTTGCCGGTACGCCTGCATTTGAAATTGACGTGATTAAAGCTGAATGGAACGGCGAATTTGCACGGTTAAGTCACCGTGACGTTTTAGGTTCAATTCTAAGTTTAGGCGTCGACCGTGAAGTTGTAGGCGACATCATAGCTACGAAAGAGTTTGCAAAAATTCTTGTCGACAAAAAGCTTTCCGAATACTTTGTCACGAACTTGACGCGCATAGGTGATTCACCGGTTGAGACGACTTTAGATGAGCTGACGGACATTGCGCCGAAAGAAGAGCGCGTGAAAGAAATTAAAGCTACCGTTGCATCACTGCGCGCAGATTCGATAACCGCCGCAGGTTTCGGCATGTCACGTTCAAAAGCCGCGACGGAAATTGCCGCAGATAAAGTCAAGCTGAATTGGCAGACGGTGAAAAATGCCGCGCAGACGATTAAGGAAGGCGACGTTTTGAGTATGCATGGACGAGGACGCCTTGAAGTTGCCGAGATTCGCGGTCAAACTAAAAAGGGACGTATCGGCGTTTTATTGAAGAGATTTTTTTAATGAATAGATCGCTAGGTCTCTAGTAAACTAGCTAACTAGCGATCTAACAACTAGCGATCTAAAAGGAGATGATGCCGTTGCTGACGCCAATGGACATTCATAACCGCGAATTTAAAAAAGGTCTTCGCGGCTACAAAGAAAGTGAAGTTGACGAATTTCTTGACAGAGTGGTTGCCGATTACGAAAAACTTTGGCGCGATAACGAAAAGCTGAAGGAACAGGCACGCTTTAACGAAAAGGAAATTAATCACTACAGAAATTTGGAAAAAAATCTGCAAGATACTTTGGTTGTCGCGCAGAAAACTGCTGACGAGCTTATAAGTGCGGCGAAAAAAAATGCTAAGGAAATGCGTGAAAATGCCGTTCGCGAATCAAAAAATATGTATGACAACACCGTACGCGAAACGCAGAATATGCGTGAACAGGCGACGATTGACATTAAGCGGCAACTGGAAGAGGCTCAGAGAAAACTTAGCGCGATAACCGCCGAATATTCCCGCGTTATCACCGACAAAGAGGCTTTCTTCATAAGAATCAGGACGACGCTTGAATCTGAACTTGCCGTAACCAATCAGCTCTTACATTCCCTGCCAAATGCGCAAGAATTCGGCAAAATTCAATCTGCCGCGTTCAATGCCTTTGAACAGGACGTTAAGGCGCAGGCGGTTATGGAAGGCACCGACAAAAATTCCGATACAAAAGTTGCCGAACCGGTTAAAGAAGTTGCGGAAGATATAGACGACACAAAAGTTTTTGAAAAAGTTACGACTGACAAAAAGGTTGAATCTGAAACTAAAGTTGCCAATACCGCTACAAAAAATTCTGCGCAGGCGTCAAAGATTGAACAGGCGCTGAAAAATGCCAAAGCCGCCGCGCAGGCTGAACTTGAGGCGGAACTTGAAAAAACTACCACGTACACTCCGGCTAAAAAATCTTAATTTAATTTCGGAGGAGGTCGAGTGCGTGAAGTCCGTCATAAAATTTTTGAAAAACGTTTTGCTGGTAATTGAACTAACAATTTACATTGCCTACGTACATTTGGAAAAAGTACTCTTCGTCGGCATAATCGCGCTTGACCAATATACAAAGGCGCAAGTTGAAAATACAATGTTTCCGGGCGAAACAATACCGATTATTCAAGATATCTTTCACATAACGTACGTGCAGAATCCCGGCGCGGCGTTCGGCATTTTTCCGTACCAACAAAATATTTTTATCGGTCTCGGCTCGCTAATGCTGATATTCGCGGCGATTTATTATTCACGGCTGAAAAAAATCAATCCCATTGTAAAGTACGGCGGCATATTCGCGGCGGCGGGAGCGTTGGGAAATATGATTGACAGAATACGTACCGGCATTGTCATTGACCTTTTTGACATGCGCATTTTCAATTTCCCCGTATTTAACGTTGCCGACATTGCCATAGTTATCGGAATGTTTTCCCTTATGTACGTGGTGATTTTTAAATCGGAGGAGACAGAAAATTTTAAGGAAGTGCGTCAACTTGATTAACTTTCAAGCTGATTCAGACGCACAAAAAATGCGGCTTGACATTTACCTTGACAAAAAATTTGCCGATATGTCACGGTCGCACATACAAAAAATTATTTCGGACGGCAAAGTTAAAGTCGACGGCAAAATTGTTAAGCCGAGTTACAAGCTTAGCGGCGGTGAAAATATTTCGCTTGAAGAAGATGACGCCGTTGAAACGGAGTATCTGCCGGAAGATTTGCCGCTGAATATTTTGTACGAAGACAGCGACATTATCGTAATTAATAAAGCGCGAGGAATGACTGTTCACCCTGCCGAAACGGTGAAGTCGGGCACGTTGGTCAACGCGCTTTTATTTTATTGCAAAGATTTATCCGGCATTAACGGCGTCAAGCGTCCCGGCATTGTTCACCGGCTCGACAAAGACACTTCCGGCGTCATGGTCGTTGCAAAAAATGATTTCGCTCATGTAAACCTTGCCGCGCAGATTAAAAATAAAACTGCGGTTAGGACCTACCTTGCTATTGTTCACGGTGTTTTGACTGATGACGTCGGCATTATTAACGGCGCAATCGGGCGCGATAAAGTTGACAGAAAAAAAATGGCGGTGACTGCGGACGGTAAAAGAGCCGTCACCGAGTTTAAAGTTTTGGCGCGGTTTAAAAATTACACCTACGTAGAATGTAAACTGCAAACCGGCAGGACGCATCAAATTCGCGTGCATATGGCGGAGATTGGTCACCCGCTACTTGGCGACGAAAAATATTCTGCGCGGAAAAATCCTTTCGACATTAAGGGTCAAGCGTTACATTCTCACACATTGAGCTTGACGCACCCTGCTACCGGCGAACGTATGAATTTCACTGCGCCACTGCCTGACGATATGGAAAAGATTTTGGAAATTTTGAGAGGTGAAAAAAATGTTGACGCTTGACGACATTAAAAAGGGCATTGAAAAAATTGCGCCGGAATATAAATTGAAACGCGTTACGCTTTTCGGTTCGCGTGCAAGAGGAAATTTTCGTGAGGACAGCGACGTTGATTTAATTGTTGAGT
>CAMJNB010000143.1 GCA_946407175.1 uncultured Selenomonadales bacterium
GGACGAAGATTTCGGCGCGATTTATTTTTCTTCCGGCACGACGGGATTTCCTAAGGCAATTTTGCACAAGCACCAAAGTTTAATTCAAGCCGCGCAGATGGAGCAGAAACACCATTTGACTTCGCGTGACGATTGCTTTTTGTGCATACCGCCGCTTTACCATACCGGCGCGAAATTTCATTGGATGGGCAGTCTCGTTGCAGGCAGTCGCGCAGTTTTGCTCAAAGGTACTAAGCCTGAAATTATTTTGGAAGCCGTGTCAAAAGAAAAGTGTACAATCGTTTGGCTTTTGGTTCCTTGGGCGCAGGATATCATTGACGCGCTTGACAGAGGCGACGTGAAACTTTCTGACTACGAACTTTCACAATGGCGGCTTATGCATATCGGTGCGCAACCCGTGCCGCCGAGTTTGATTAAGCGTTGGAAAAAATATTTCCCTCATCACGACTACGACACAAACTACGGCTTGTCCGAGTCAACCGGTCCCGGCTGTGTGCATTTGGGACTTGAAAATATTCACAAAGTCGGTGCTATCGGCGTACCCGGTTACCGCTGGCAGTGCAAGATTGTTGACGAAGGCGGCGTAGAAGTTAAACAAGGCGAAGTCGGCGAACTCTGCGTTAAAGGTCCCGGCGTCATGACGTGCTACTACAACGACGAAAAATCTACCTCCGAAGTTTTGAAAGACGGCTGGCTTTTAACCGGCGATATGGCGTACACGGACGAAGACGGCTTTATATTTTTGGTCGACAGAAAGAAAGACGTCATTGTAAGCGGCGGCGAAAATATTTACCCAGTGCAAATTGAAGACTTCCTTCACAAATTCGACAAAGTTAAAGACGTGGCGGTTATCGGTCTGCCTGACAGAAGGCTTGGCGAAATCAGCGCGGCGATTGTCGAAATTAAAGAAGGTATTACCTGCACGGAAGATGAGATTAATAAATTCTGCCTTGAACTGCCGCGTTACAAACGTCCGAAGAAAATTATTTTTGCCGAAATTCCGCGTAACGCTACCGGTAAGATTGAAAAGCCGGCTCTGCGTAAACGTTACGGCGCTGACAGACTTGTTGCGCAAGAAACACAAGGATAGTCGGTAACAATCAGATTGGAACTTGTAAAAATTAAAATTACCGGCTACCAACTAAAAGCTAACAGCTAACAGCTAAAAAATTTCCGCATTATGCGGATTTTTTTATGCTATATAAACATTTGCAGGCGACATTGGACGCGCTAAACTTGCAAATTATTGACTTCACCGGCGAAGAGTTCGAGGCGGGACTGCCGATTTTGCCGATAAATTTGGGCGACTTCTACGCGAACGACGTTTTATCTAAACAAGACAACAATACTTGCCGTCGTCACGGCAATGCTACTGAATTGTATCTAAGCGTCACGATGAAATTAATCTTTGTCGTCAAGCAGGTTGCGAATAGCGGAAATTTCGGACGCGGTAAAAAGACCTGCGGGAGATTCGCGAATGGTAATTTCATGAATACGTTTATTCATAGCATTTAAATCGGTGACAGTCGCGGGATTGGCGGCTTGCATGGTAAGAGAAACAGTTTTAGCCTGCGCGTCGGCGTAGGCTTTTGTTTTTATAATGACGCTTGTCAAAAGTTCGCCGCACTCTTCGTCAAGTTCCTGCGGCACAGTAAGCGCATGAATTTTTTTCTGTTCTTCAATAGTCTCACGGTTAAGGTCAACCAGTTGCTCGTAAGTCGAATACTCGTAAACTTCCGCAGTCTTAAGCGTGTCGACAATGCCGTAATAGCGTTGCCAATTCAAATCAAGGCGGTTGATATCCTTCTGATAATCCGCGTACCAATCGCCGAAAACTTTTTGCCGAATTTGCAATTCTTCAATCTGCGCGCGCGTCATAACTTCATTGCCGTAATGATTTTGTATCAACGCCGAAACTGCGAAGACGGCGAAAAGTGCCGCGCAAATATGCGGAAAAACTTTTTTGTTCGGAAGAAAAAAATACAGTGCCAACAATGCGGCGACGGCTACAGTAAAAATTACGTATGACATTTTTTAACTCCAAACTTAATTTCGGTAATTAGTCAAGTTGCTTGTAAAAAATCTCTGATAAAACATAGATATTGAACAGGCTTTAAAAATTATCTTTATTTTCGGCGTAAACTTCCGGAAGAATTTTTGCCAAATTAGAAAATTCCTTGATATTGTGAGCAAACAAGTTGCGCGATACTTCGACAGGAATTTTAATTTCAGCAGGCAGAGTTTTAATAATTTTGCCGTCGACAACGCCGTAACCTATCCAAAATCTTGAACAGAAATTCACGCCGCCTTCAACAGGATACCATTTGTGCGTCATTGCCGCCGCGCAGTTGCCGTCACCTATGGCGCAGACCAATGATTCACATTTCGCGTTGCCGATAATTTTTTCATCGTAGCCAAAATCTCTTGGGCGTTTAAAACAAAGTTTTAAAAAATCCGGACCGTTGCCGACATCTTCAATAATGTAATGATTGACGCCCCACGTCTTTTCACGAATAGGAACTTTTTCATCACAAACATAGGCGGCGTTATCGGCTCTGGCAAAATAATGATCTTCCGAATCCCAAATTTTATAGCGCAAATCTGACCCTACACTGTGCCATGCAAACCACCAGTCCAACATTTCACCTTGAACTTTCGGCATAAACGTTTCATTGCAGACAAAACCGACGCCGTCCCTTGTAACGCCATAACCGACTTGACAAAAACTTTTATCATCACCGGTCAAAAATAAATTTCGCTTTTCAAAAGGAACGATTTCAATTTCCGACGGCGTATGAATTAACGAAATTTTTTCTTGTGGAATTTCAGCCATATCGCGTTCAAAAAATTTGTAATACGATAAATTTTTTTCTTCCTTGCTGACACCGACTTTCTGCCCCTTAAATAAATTCACTTCATTCACCTCAAAATAAATTTCAAATCATACAATGAATCATATTAAAAAATTGCCAAAATAAAAATTTCGACAATCATTGAACTTTTGGTCACTCATCAAAATTTATTTTATCACTCTTCATACTCTTGCGAAAGGCGGCATAAAACTTTTATAATTGCACTGAAAAAAATTTTCTGTTTCTTGACAGAGCTGAAACATTGTTATATATTAGCCTTTAACAAAATGAAAAAAGCCTGAAAGATTTTTAAGGGAGTGATCCCCGTGAAAAAGTTACTGATATTTTTGGCGATAATGGTTGCGTTAATCGGCGGTTTTGTAGCTTATCTTTATCAGCGTGAAGAAGGCGGCGTGCCGGTTTTGGTTTATCATCAAGTCAACGACATAGACCAAGATGCTTTGACGTTGACGGTTGAGCAATTCGACGCGCAGATAAAATATCTCCTTGACGAAGGATATACGATTATCACTCCTACGGAACTTTTAGACGCGTGGGAGGGCAAAGGCGCATTGCCGAAAAATCCAATGGTGATAACGTTCGACGACGGTCACATTGAATTTTATAAAAACGTTTTTCCGATTTTGCAAAAGTACAACGTGAAGGCGACGGTTTTTGTTGCGACGGATTTTATAAATCTTTATCCCAACTATATGACGTGGGATCAAGTGAAGGAAATGCAGAACAGCGGCTTGGTAGATTTTGAAAGCCACACGCTGAATTATAAAATTTTGACGAAGATTAAGTCACGCGACAAGATTTGGGATCAGCTTTACAGCTCGAAACAGGCGCTTGAATGGTACTTGAAAAAGCCGGTGAATTACGTGGTATATCCCGGCGGTCAATATGATATGGACGTAAGCGACTTGTCGAAAGAGGCGGGATACCGTGCGGTTTTTACTGACGATTATGCGCTGACTCATTCCTTGCCGCAACATTATTTATTGGCGCGCATACCGGTTTACGGCTCAAACAGTCATACCTTTTTGAGATTTAAACTTAGGCTGAAAGGTGCGCCGCTTTTTGCGCCGTTGCAACGCTACAAGGACAGATTGATTTCTGACGGCAATGAAGAAGTTGCAACCTTAATTTGGATACCGTGATGAGAGCTTGGAGCTTGGAGCTTGGAGCTTAGAGCTTGGAGCTTACAGTTTTATTTGAAAGACTGATAAAAATGGATTTTTCAAAACTTACTACGGAGCAGAGAAATTCTGCTACGGCAAATATAGATAAATGTTCGACGCTTGAAATGGTGCGGCTGATTAACGACGAAGACAAAAAAGTTGCGGCGGCAGTAGAAAAGGTGTTGCCGAAAATTGCGGAGGCAGTCGACTTAATCGCAAAAAAAATTCAAGGCGGCGGACGTTTAATTTACATTGGCGCGGGAACTTCAGGCAGACTCGGTGTACTTGATGCTTCGGAGTGCCCGCCAACTTTCGGCGTAAAGCCGGAACTTGTTCAAGGGCTTATTGCCGGCGGCAATATTGCTTTAACCTGCGCGGTGGAAGGCGCGGAAGACGATAAAGCGGCGGCGATTAAAGACCTTGACGAAAAAGATTTTTCGGCGGTTGATGTTTTGGTAGGTATTGCTGCGTCGGGACGTACTCCCTACGTTTTAAGCGGCATTGAATACGCAAAAACAATTTCTGCCAAAACCGTCGGAATATCTTGCGTTGAAAATTCCGCACTTGAAAAAATCGTCGACATTGCCATTACGCCAGTAACCGGCGCTGAAGTCATAACCGGTTCAACACGTATGAAAGCAGGTACCGCCACGAAAATGGTACTGAATATGTTGACGACGGGCGCGATGATTCGTCTCGGCAAAGTCTACGGAAATTTGATGGTTGACGTCCTTGCGACTAATGATAAACTGCGCGACCGTGCTAAGAGAATTGTCATTGCGGCGACGAACTGTACAGAGGAACAAGCAATAGCCGCGCTTGAAAAATGCAACGGTCACGCCAAAAGTGCTATTAGATCGATGGTTATCGGATCGATGGATCGATAGTAAATTATCGATCTATCCACTATCGATCCATTGATCT
>CAMJNB010000144.1 GCA_946407175.1 uncultured Selenomonadales bacterium
GCAAACTTATCTTATCAGATTTCTCATGGTTTTACTTTTTCAACAGACCCTAGCTCCTAATTCCTAACCCCTAACAATCACCGGCATTAAAATTGCAATGAACACCAAAACTATTCCGACGGATTCAATTAAGCCGAATGCCGTACCGAAAATAAAGTAGCTTATTATTACCGACGACACCGGCTCCGTCAGCGCCGTTACCGTAGCTTCTTCCGCCGTCAAAAATTTCAATCCCGCGTTGAAAGATAAAAACGCTATCACCGTGCCGAAAATTACTATCCACGCAACGTCAAAAAAATTTTCCGCCGTAAGGAAGGGACTCCAATTCCATTCGTCGACAAACAAAAACGTAGTCAAGCCGCATATAAACATACCGACGCTTGTCATAAAGGCAGGGTCTATTCCCGCTTTGAAAAGGTGTTTTGGAAAAATCGCGCTGAATGCAAATACCGCGCCGCTTGCCAAACTCCAAAACACGCAACCCAACGGCACCAAAAGTTTTGTAGGGTCTCCGCCGGTCACCAATAAAAATACGCCGACCATTGCCAAAATCACGGTGAATAAATCTCTTCGCGAAGGAAATTTTCTGCCGTAAATCGAATGCCAAATTACGACCATTGCCGGCGTCGCAGAAAGTATGACGGTAGTTGCCGCCGCGCCGCCTATCGATATCGCTTGAAAGTACGTAAACTGCACCATGACAATGCCGATTAAGCCGTATACAAAAACGTCCCAACAAAATTTTTTATTCCGATTTAAAATCGCCGCTGAACGTTTGAACCTGCCGCGCAGAATTATCACGAGCAACATTATAAATCCTGCCGAACACATACGAATATTTGTCAATTCAAACGGCGACTTTTCAGAGTGGCTGAAAAAATCCTGCGCGGCGACACCGGAGCTTGCCCATAAAACTCCCCCAAGTCCAACGAATACTAATGCTAAATTCTTTTTCAAAATATTACCGGCTTAAAAATTTATTACAAGCAAAAATTTATACCAACTAAATCTAAAGCTTACTAAGTTAATTAATTTTCAATGATTTGTGCAAGAGTGCGTTTAACCTCTTCAATGTCGACGCGAGTATTGTAGCAGGGACCGTTCGGACGCATGTTAAGCACGCCGACCGCAGGCAACGGAAACACGTCTTGAATGCCGCTCATTAAATCGCGTTCACAGGCAATGGCAAGTACGGCTTGAGGACGATTTTTTATTACGACTTGCCGCGCCAAAGTTCCGCCCGTCGCCACGAAAAACACAAAGCCGAGTTCTTCGGAAAGTTTCATCAAGTCGCCGATATTGCAACCGCCGCAACGCTTACAGTTATTCGGATCCCTTGTAATTTTGTGCGGACAACCGGCAAGTTGCAGACAATGCGGAACCAATACCAATAATTTTTTTGCCGGCACTTTGATTTTACTTTTCATAAAAATCAAGTTGCTGACCGCGATAAAGGAGCCTTCGAGTTGCCGCCGCTTTATGCCGAAAAGTTTTCCGATTCTCACGGCTACGGGAAACAAAAATTTTATTATTGCAAAGCTGTATCGGTGAAACAATTTTAACGTCGGCAAGCCTTTTACCGCCAAAACCATGTTGCACAGTGCGCCGAATGAAAACGTTGATATAAAAATTAAAAACGCGCCGAAAATTGCCGGAAGGTACTCAAAAATATTTTCAAGTCCGAGATACGAAATTTTCCATGCGCCGTAAAGCATAAGCGCCATTAAAAATTCCGTCACCAGCAATAAGCCTAAGAATAATCTTTTTTTCGGTCGCGCAGGTAAAATTGTGCTAATCACGATTGTCACCCCTTTTTTAAGGGATTATAACAAAGACGAATTTTTTCTGTCAAACTTTATTATAGCTTGTATTAGCGCCAAATTTTTTGTATACTTTCTGCGGTGGCTTTGCCCCTAATCTTTCAATGGAAGGGGGTGTAGCCTCGTGATTAGTACGTTCATTCTGTCTGTTTTGGCAGGTGTAGCTACGCATTACATCTGCAAGTGGCTCGACAGACAGTAAAAGCCGCTGAGCCCGCCGGTTAGCGTTCAACCACAAAAAGCGCAAAAAATCCCCGACGGCAATCGGGGATTTTTCTTGTAGCCTAATGATTAAGTACGTTATTAATATCATTATTTTTAAAATAGTTTACCATACATATTGCTAATTGGCAAGTGTAAGTTTTAGCCGTCCCGAACCATACAAAAAGGTTTTTTTTATTTTACGGCAAAATAAATTGTCGAGGTGAGATTTTTGGCATTTAAAGATTTACGAGAATTTATAGAGGAACTTGAAAAAAGACATTTACTCAAGCGAATAAAGGTACCGGTCGACGCAGAATTGGAAATCACGGAAATTACAGACCGCGTTTCAAAATTTCGTGACGGTCGCAACGTCGCACTGCTGTTTGAAAATGTTCGCGGCTACGACATACCGGTTTTAACAAATATGTTCGGCAGTTATGAAAGAATGGCACTGGCACTCGGTGTAGACAAATTGGACGACGCGGCGAATGACATACGCGAACTTTTAAAACTACCTTACATTTCGCTGAAAAATCGTATGAGCATTGTTTCAATAATTTCAACCGGCAGTAAGGTCATAAATTTTCCCAAGTACGTGAAAAATGCGCCGTGTCAAGAAGTTGTGGAAGAAAAGCCTAACCTTGACAAAATTCCGATTTTAAAATGTTGGCCGCAAGACGGCGGCGCGTTCGTCACCTTGCCTTTGGTGTTTACGAAAAATCCGCGTACCGGCAAGCGCAATGTCGGCATGTACCGCTTGCAAAAATATGACTCGACGACTACCGGAATGCATTGGCACATACATAAAAACGGCGCTGAAAATTTTCGTGACGCGCAGGCTGACGGTCAAGACAAAATAGAAGTTGCCGTCGCGATTGGTACAGACCCCGCCGTAACTTACGCCGCAACCGCACCACTGCCGCGTGACGTTGATGAAATGGTTTTTGCCGGCTTTCTGCGTCATAAATCTGTTGAGCTTACGAAGTGCAAGACGGTTGACTTGGAAGTACCCGCCACTGCCGAATTTATTTTGGAAGGCTACGTTCTGACAGAAGAATTGCGGCGCGAAGGTCCCTTTGGAGATCATACCGGTTACTACTCCCTTGCCGACGATTACCCCGTATTTCACGTGACTTGTATCACGCACAGAAAAAATCCAATTTACGCCGCGACTATTGTTGGCAAGCCGCCTATGGAAGATTGCTACATGGCTAAGGCTACGGAGCGAATTTTTCTGCCGTTACTGCAACAAGTTATCCCTGAAATTATCGATATCAATATGCCGCTGGAAGGCGTCTTTCACGACTGCATAATTGTTTCAATAAAAAAAAGCTACCCTATGCAAGCGCGAAAGGTTATGCATGCACTTTGGGGCATGGGGCAGATGATGAACGTGAAATTAATTGTAGTCGTCGATTCGCACGTCAACGTGCAGGATTTAAGCGAAGTTGCATGGCGCGTATTTAATAACATTGACGCGGAGCATGACTTGGAAATTGTTCACGGTCCGCTTGACGTACTCGACCACTCGTCACCTATGGCGAAGTGGGGCGCAAAACTCGGCATTGACGCTACAAAGACGTGGAAGGAAGAAGGACACCTGCGCGAATGGCCGGACGAAATTACCATGACGCAATCTGTTAAAGACCGTATCAATTTTATTTGGCGTTCACTTGATTTGGATTAATGCTGACAGTTACTCGCTACCCGGACTAAAAGCGCCTTCAAAAAAAGTATTTATAAATTTTTGCCGTGCGTCATCGGCATTTTTTTTCGCGGCGTCAGAAAAAATTTCGCGGCTTGATACAAGTGCCTCATTGGCGTCTTTGTGTTCGCCGTAAATATTTTTGGCAATGTAGTTGAAAAAGCCGAAGTTGTTTAAAAGTTGCCTAAGTGTCCGCGTTGTCGAGCGTCCGCCTTTATCATTGTCAAGCGCCAACACAAAAATTGTAGGCAGGAAATTTTCAATCTGCGGTTGGCGTTGCAGCAAGATATCAATAAATTTTTTGTAGTTTGAAATACTTCCCAGAGCTATGGCTGAAAATCCGATTTCATAAAAGCTCATGGCGTCAAATTCGCCCTCAACTATAAAGACCAACTCCGAATTTAAAGCGTCCGTGTTAAAAATCTGCGCGGGACCGACTTTTTGTTTGGAGTATTTTTTATCGCGTTCACTCAAATTTTTCGTCACGTCACGCGCAAGGTAGCTGTACTTGCTTGTGGGAATTATTAGACGCGGACTTTCCGGCGCATTCGGTATTTTTGGGTGATGCCAATCCTTTACAAAACCTAAGTTGAATTTATGCGCCGTCTTCCACGACAAGCCGCGCGTCAAGTGATAATCTGTCATTTCTAAATTTTTTTCGGCGTCGGCAAAAAATTGCGTCTGATCTTCAAGCGGCTCTTCTCTTCTTTCGGCAGAAAAAATTTGCGGCAGGTTATCTGATGACGGCTGATAATCTTCATTTACGATAAAAATGCCTTTATTCAAAAGAGTTTTATTCACGTACCTTTTATCGCGCTCGTCGGCAAGGTTAAAAAGCACCGCCAAAACCTGCGCGGCGTCACGGTAACTGCAATTATTCTCCTGCGCCTTCAATGCTATTAAATCGCCGTTAAAGCCGCACTTAAAACAATGTACCTTTGCCGTGCCTTGAATGAATGTCACGCCGTCGCCGGTGTCGCCACTGCCGTTACCGCAAATTGGACAGATAAAGCCGCGTCCCTGCCTGTCAGGGCGAAACAGTGAAAAGACTCGCCGCGCCGCCTCTTCACGAATTTTTTGGTAATCCATTTATTCACCTCCGCCAAAAATTTTTTTATACAAATTTTTTATTCTATAATTTCTTTTGTCAGTTCATCCCATTTGTCGCCGAAACATTCTCTTAAAAGTTGTTCATTCTTAACGTTAAATTTTTCTTATAAATCTTTC
>CAMJNB010000145.1 GCA_946407175.1 uncultured Selenomonadales bacterium
GCCACGAAATTATTTTCAGCGTCGATAACTTCATCAGCCGCGCTTAAAATTTCTGTGTTGTCCGGATTTTCAACGGCGACAATTTTTTCGTCGAAGGCAACAAGTTTATTTGCTGTAAAAAAAATGCCCTTTGAATCGGGCAATATAATTTTTCCGTTTGTGATAACTTTCATAAAAATGCTCCTAGTAGGAATTGGGGTCGTACGGTTGCGGCGGCGGATTATTGGGATTGTAATTACGATTCTGATTCGGATTCTGGTTCTGATTCTGATTGGGATTATAATTTGGATTGTAATTCGGGTCGTAGTTTTGGTTAGGGTCATAGTTTTGGTTAGGGTCGTAGTTTTGATTGGGGTCGTAGTTTTGGTTAGGGTCGTAATTCTGATTGGGATTGTAATTTTGATTTGGATTGTAACTTTGATTGTAATTAGTCGGCGGGTATGCATTTTGCGCCGCCTGCTTATTCATCTGCAATTTGGCTTGCATTAAAATTTGTTGCGCCTGTTCAAATAATCTTTCGGCAGACTGTACACTTTGAAGAGTATTTTCAACATGAGCAATTAACTGGTCGAAGACTTGATTGGCATAATTGTCCGCTTGACGCTGTAAAACCTGCGCTTGCCGTCCCGCCTGCTTTAAAATTTCGGATTCTTCTTTTTTAGCCTGCGCCAAAACCATACGCGCTTTTTCTTTGGACTTTACAACAACGTCATTTTCATCAAGCAGGTGTTCAGATTTTTGTTTAGCCTCTTTAATAATTTCAGTCGCCTGATCCTGCGCAGATTTAATAAGCTCGTCACGGTCTTGCAGAATTTTTTCGGCTCTGTCAAGCTCTTGCGGCAAATCGCGTCTAAGTTCTTCAATGAGGTGAATAAATTCAATGTCGTCAATCAAAATTTTTCCGGTCAATGGAACATGAGATGCATTTGTAACTATCTCTTCAATTTTACTCAATGTATCGAGTACAGTCATGATAAAACTAACTCTCCTCCGGTGATTCGTTTTACAAATTTCCGATTTTTTCTTTCAGTGCCACTTCCACGCATTTCGGTACAAGTCCGCCGATATCTCCGTTAAACTTTGCAAGTTCGCGGACACCGGAAGAACTTATGAACGAAAATTTTAATTCAGTCAACAAAAAAACTGTCTCTATATTCGGCGAAAGGTGCTTGTTAAATTGCGCGTAGGTAAATTCGTGCTCCCAGTCGGCAGTTGAACGAAGTCCGCGAATCATTACGCTTATGTCGTGCGCCTTCATATAATCTGTCGCCAGTCCGTCGAAAGAGTCCACTTTCAAATTTTCTATGTGCCGCGTAGATTCTTTTATGAGATTGACGCGCTCCGCCGTGTCGAAGAGATAATTTTTCTTTTTATTAACCAACACGCAAACCGTCAATTCGTCGACAAGTTTAGCCGCGCGTTCAAAAATATTTATATGTCCGTTCGTCACGGGGTCAAAACTTCCCGTGCAAATTCCTTTTCTAATCAATGCAGTTCCTCAAAAAATCAATGGCAGTCGTATGCCCGTAATTTATTTTTCTCACTGATTCAAAATTTTTCGCGTCCAAAATTTCATCGACGCCGTATTCAGCAACTGCTAAGCCGTCATCTTTCAAAAGTTTAAATTCGGCAATAAGTTCAAGTGCGGCGTTGACGAGATTTTTTTTGTACGGCGGATCCAAGAAAATTAAATCGAATTTCAATTCGCGGCTTGAAAGTCTGCGTAAAATTTTTGCGAAGTCGCCGCGCAGAATTTCAGTGACGTTTTCAAACTTTGCACGGCGTACATTTTCGGCGATTATGTCAGCCGTCGCGAAGTCGATAAAAACTGCCGACGCCGCGCCGCGTGAAAGCGATTCCAAACCCAATGCGCCGGTACCTGCGAAAACGTCAAGAACTGATTCCGTTTCATAAAAATTTATCATGCCGTTCAAGACGTTAAACACAGATTCTTTCACGCGGTCTGAAGTCGGGCGGGTAGAAAAACCTGACGGCGTTTTCAGCTTTAAGCCTTTCGCACTTCCCGTAATTATTCTCATAGTGAAAATATTTTATCACAAGTTTACGATTATTTACAATAGTTTACGGTTATTTGCAAGAAATTAATTCAAATGTAGGATTTTAATCAAGAGTTGACATCGCGTTTAATTAAGAGTTCATGCCGAGTTTCGGAAACAACGATATAAGCCAATCTTTAAAGCCGCCGGGATTACGTGTTTGAATCAGCACGACGCCGGGACCGCGAAAACGACAGACTAAGCCTTCGCCGGAAGTCATGCTGGATATCCAACCTTGCGACGCCTTTTCAATTTTATAATCCATATAATCCGGCCAAGCGACAAGGTGACCGTTGTCGATAATGACTTCTTCGCCCTGCTCCAAATTAATCGGGTGAATGACGCCGTAGCTTGAAACAAAAACCGTTCCTTTGCCGCGCGCATTCAAAATGAAAAAGCCTTCGCCGCTTAAAAGACCTTTCGACAAATTTTGCATTTTTGTATCGACGTCAATGCCTTCAGACGACGCCAAAAAGCCGCCTTGTTGAATACGCAAGCCGTAACTGCCGTCAAGTTCCAAATCCAAAATGCCGCCGGGCTCCGCGTGACCGATTAAAACTTCGCCGTCACCGCGTACCGCATGAAGTTCCTGCAGAAACATACTTTCGCCGGTTAAAAATTTTCGTGCAAGACCGCTTAAAATGCCGCCTTCCATTTTGCCTTCAACGTCAACCGTAGCCGACATTGCAATCATGGCGTCCGATTCGGCTTTAATTTTTTCGCCGCGTCTCAAATTAATTTTTACAATCGGAAACGCTTCGGGATATAAAATTTCATATTTCATTGTTAATACCTCGTGATGTTAGCTTAGAGCTTAGAGCTTGGAGCTTAGAGCGGTTACCTAAGTAAATCAATTTTTTCAACTTCGTAGCCGTGTTTATTCAGCGCCCGCACGATTCTTTCAATATGCTCATGGTTATGCGTTTCCACCGTGACGCCGAGTAAAACTTTTTTAAAGCTGTCAGTCACGCGCGCTTGATTATGGTCAAGGCGTACGACGTTGGCATTTTCATCTGCCAAAATTTTCGCGACGTTCAAAAGTTCGCCCGGCTTATCGGCAAGCTGTACGGCGAAATAAAAAATTCTGCCGCGTGCAATTAAAGCCTTGTCAATCAGCGCTGACAAAGTTGAAATGTCGATGTTGCCGCCGCTTACAATCGCCACGACTTTTTTATTTTTGAACGGCAATTTATTCAGCGCGGCTAAACTCAAAACGCCGGCACCTTCCGCAATAAGTTTGTGCTTTTCAATCAGCGACAACAGCGCGGACATAATCTCCATTTCATTGACGGTAATAATTTCGTCCAAATATTTTTTGCAAAACTCAAAAGTCAAAGTCCCCGCAGTTTTCACGGCGCAACCGTCGGCAACAGTGTCGGCGCCGTCCAAAGTTACAATCTTCCCTGCGTCAAGCGCGGCTTTCATACACGCGGCATTTTCAGGCTCAACGCCGATAACTTTAACATTGGGGCTGACAACCTTCGTAGCAAGCGCCACGCCCGATGCAAAACCGCCGCCGCCTATAGGTACCAAAATCGCGTCAACGTCTTTCAACTCATTTATAATTTCAAGCGCCGTCGTGCCTTGACCGAGTAAAACTTCAACGTCATTGAAAGGGTGAACGTAAATGTAGCCGTGCTTTTTTTGCAGTTGCAAGCTGTAGGCAAAGGCATCATCAAAGCTGTCACCGTGCAATACAACTTCCGCGCCGAGTGCCCGTGTCGCCTCAACTTTGAAAATCGGCGTAGTCGCAGGCATACAAATTACCGCCTTAACGCCCAATTTCTGCGCGGCATAAGCAACGCCCTGCGCGTGGTTACCGGCGGACGAAGTTATAACGCCTTTGGCCTTTTCTTCGTCGGTAAGGCGGCTGATTTTATTGTACGCGCCGCGCAGTTTGAAAGCGCCTGTATGTTGCATATTTTCAGGCTTAAGGTAGACGCTGTTGCCGCATTGCTCCGAAAAAAAATCGCTCTGAATTAATTTCGTCTTCTTCACGATACCTGCAAGCTGTTTATCTGCGCGGTAAACGTCAGCAATGGTCGTGCGCTCCACGATTGACGCGGCGTCCGAAATTTTTTCCGCTTTAACTTCCGTTTCATCAACTTTATTATCCAAATTATTATCCAAAAAATTTTCCCTCCCGATATTAAACGGCGTTATGATAACATTACTTTTCGATTAAGGCAACGTTGCATTTTTATCAACCACAATTTTGTTAATGCCGTAAAATTTACAAACTCCGTCCCGCGTTACGCCGTTGTCGAAGTCCACAAAAAATACATGACGCAGTGCGCGATTTTTCAAAGTTATCGGCGGCATTTTTACTACCGGCTTGTACCTTTCCGCCGCCTTTGCAACCACGTCAATTCGCAAGTCATTTTCCTGCCGCAGGGTATGAGTTATGACAAGCGCGGCTATTATCGTGAAACCGCCCAATGCCAACGCGCCGAATCTTAAAATATTTACTACCGGCGGCATTGAAAATTTTGCGCGAACTTCAGGCAAACGTGTAACCGCGATAATGCCGGCTAAAATCATTGCTACCGAGCTGAATGTTGCACGCGCGGGAAATGTCGGCGCGAAGATCATTACAAAGTTATTGAACAGCGCCAAGAAAAATAAAAGTGTCGCGTAGCGTACGGCGGGAATTTTTATAAACTCTTCGATAAACCAAATTTTTCTCACGCCGAGTTCACGTTTCAGCGGTATGAAAATCAGAAAAATTATCAGCCAGTAAATTATCATCTCTTCGGACTTCGACATAAAATTTTCAAAGCGCTCAATGAACTTTGTCGACGTGTCGAAGTGCGGGAAAATGTTGTTGACGAAGAAATCATTTATCGTGCGCGTGATTAAGCTGTCATTA
>CAMJNB010000146.1 GCA_946407175.1 uncultured Selenomonadales bacterium
ACTTTTTCTTGCGATATTGTCACGCTTTATTTTTTACCTGCCGCCGAAATGTCCTTTTCGCCGATATAATCATTAAACTTGCTACAAAAATTTTCTTGTGGTAAACTTTGGCGGTTTCAAAAATAACGGAGGTAATAACGTGGATAAAAATTTGAACGAAATTGAAAACTTGAATGACAACACGAATGAAAATGTAAAAGAGACTTTGAACGGCGCTGAAAGTGTCAACGCCGAAAATTTAGCGCAGGAAAATATAGAAATCCACGTCGACGCCGAGAGTGCGCAGGTTGACGCGGTTGAAGGCGAATACGACGCGAATCAAATTCAAACTCTTGAAGGTCTTGAGGCAGTTCGCCTTCGTCCCGGCATGTACATAGGCTCGACGTCTGAACGCGGTCTTCATCACCTTGTTTATGAAGTTGTCGACAATTCGATTGACGAGGCGTTGGCAGGTTTTTGTACAGAAATTTCAGTGACGATTGAAAGTGACAATTCCATTACCGTTACGGACAATGGGCGCGGCATTCCCGTCGATATGCATGAGAGCGGCAAGCCGGCGGTTGAAGTTGTTTTAACCGTTTTGCACGCGGGCGGTAAATTCGGCGGTGAAGGTTACAAAGTCAGCGGCGGTCTGCACGGCGTAGGTGTCTCTGTAGTCAACGCGCTTTCAAAATCTATGACTGTCGAAGTTAAACGCGACGGCAAAATTCACCAAATTGCTTTTTCACGCGGCAACACCGTCACGCCCTTGCACGAGATTGGTACGGCGGAAAATACCGGTACGAAAGTTCACTTTATGCCGGACGATGAAATTTTCACCGTCACGAATTTTAACTACGACACGCTGAAATATCGTCTGCGCGAATTGGCGTTTCTTAATAGCGGCATTAAAATCACGTTGACAGATAAGCGCGGCGAAGGCAGGGAAAATGTCTTTCACTTTGAAGGCGGCATTCGCTCATTTGTCGAGCACCTTAACCGTAAGAAAACTAAGCTTAACGACAAGCCGATTTACTTTAACGGACGCCGCGACGACGCCGTTGTTGAAATTGCGTTGCAGTACAATGACAGCTACCAAGAAAATATTTTCAGCTATGTCAACAACATTAACACGGAGGAAGGCGGCACGCACCTTTCCGGCTTTAAAGTGGCACTTACCCGCGTTGCAAACGATTTTGCGCGGCGTTTGAACCTGCTTAAAAATGCGGACAGCACGTTAAGCGGCGAAGACGTGAGAGAGGGTTTAACCTGCGTCATCAGCGTTAAGTTGCACAATCCGCAGTTTGAAGGACAGACTAAAACTAAACTCGGCAACTCGGAAATTCGTTCACTTGTCAGCGCGGTTACTGCGGAAGGTTTAAGCGAATTTTTTGAAGAAAATCCCGCCGTTACCAAACAGATTCTTGACAAGGCGGTTATGGCGGCGCGTGCGCGTGAGGCGGCAAGAAAAGCACGTGAACTTACGCGGCGTAAAAATGCGTTGGAAGTTTCAAGCTTGCCGGGTAAACTTGCCGACTGTTCGGTAAAAAATCCCGACGAGGCGGAAATTTATATCGTCGAGGGCGATTCTGCAGGCGGCAGTGCCAAGCAGGGACGTGACAGACGCTTTCAAGCTATCCTGCCTTTGCGCGGAAAAATTTTGAACGTTGAAAAGGCGCGGCTTGATAAAATTTTTGCAAACGCGGAAATTCGTACAATGATAACGGCATTCGGTACCGGCATTAGCGAGGACTTCGACCTTTCAAAGCGGCGTTACGGCAAGATTATCATAATGACTGATGCTGACGTTGACGGCGCGCATATTCGTACGTTGCTTTTAACATTTTTCTACCGCTACATGAAACCGCTGATTGAACACGGTCACGTTTTCATTGCACAACCGCCGCTTTATCAGATTCGCAAGGGCAAAAGTCATTGGTACACTTATTCGGACGATGAACTTACGAAAAAGCTTGACGAAGTCGGACGCGACGGCGCGACTATTCAGCGTTATAAAGGCTTAGGCGAAATGAATCCCGAACAACTTTGGGAAACGACAATGGATCCTGCGGGACGTACCATGCTTAGGGTTGAGATTGAGGACGCGGCAGAGGCGGACGAACTTTTCACGATTTTAATGGGGGATCAAGTTGCGCCGCGCAGACAGTTCATTGAGGAAAATGCGTTGCTTGTTAAAAATTTGGATATTTAGCTGTTAGCTGTTAGCCGGTAGCTTGTAGCTTGTGGCTTGTATCAAGGAGAATTTTAAATGTTACGGCGATTTTTAACTTTAATCATAACGGCGCTAATACTAATCGGCTTTACGACTTCATACGCGGCTACACCGAAGTACAGCGCCGACAAAGCTATCTTAGCCTACGCGGAGCTTTACACTTTCGGAACTTCGGAAAATCTTGCGGCAACGGGACTTCCAAAAGATTTCGCCTACGAAAAAATTACAAAGCCCATGAAAAACCATATCATGGTGCCGTTTAAAAATTATCCCCTTAACAAAGAAAATTTTGAAAAAGTTCAGACTGCCTACGCGGAAAAAATTCGTTCGCTGATAAAAGTTTCAACGCGCCTTAAAAAAGACGACAAGGAAAATCCCGTTGTCGAAATTACGGCGAATCACTTCGACCAAGAGGCGATTGACGCTTACAAAAATCAAAACGCGGACTTTGTGACAATGGACGTCATGCGGCATATGAATACACCGGTTGAATTGGCGTCGGACGGTCAATTTCAAAAAATGGCGTCAATGTCACTTCTCGGCATTGTCAGTGAACTCACCGTAAGAGGTCCCGCGACTTTTGATATTACCTGCAAGATGATTGAAGATGATAACGGCAATTTTTACTGGATGCCGCAGGATGTCGCCGCGCTTAGTGAATTTGTCGATCCGCTTTTTATTATTCGTGAAACAGACCCCATACTGATTGACGCGCTTATCGCGCAGATTTTTTCAGGCGCGGGCGTGCCGGAAGAAAAGCCTTCCGCCGAAAACCCTTCCAATAAAAATAATTCCGCTGAAGGAACTGTGGAAAAGTAGCGGAGGCGTTTTTAATTGACAAAAGAAAATCGGCAGGCTTTATCAGAGGGATTTCGTGACGGCATACCGATAGGCTTGGGCTACTTCGTTGTAAGCTTTACGCTGGGAATTGTAGCGCGGCAAGTAGGTATGACGCCGTTTGAAGGATTTCTGATGAGCCTGCTGAATAACGCCTCCGCCGGTGAATACGCGGCACTGGCAGTAATGATAACCGACGCGCCGTACATGGAGCTGGCAATTTTGACAGTTATTGCCAATGCGCGATACGTTTTGATGAGCGCGGTGCTAAGTCAAAAAATTTCGCCCGACACGCCGTTTTACCACAGAATTTTTGTAGGTTTCGACGTGACGGACGAAATTTTCGGCATTGCCGTAGCACGACCGGGCAAGTTAAATCCTTTTTACAACTACGGCGCCATGTTGACGGCGTTGCCGGGCTGGTCAATCGGTACGGCGCTTGGCATTGTCGCGGGAAATATCTTGCCGCCTTCCGCAGTCAGCGCGTTATCCGTTGCGTTGTACGGAATGTTTTTGGCGATAATAATTCCGCCGTCACGCAAAGATAAAGTTGTTGGCGTTGCGGTAATTGCAAGTTTCGCGCTAAGCTTTTTGGCGTCGATATTTTTCAGCAACATTTCCGGCGGTACGCGAACAATCGTGCTGACGATTTTAATTGCCGGTGTTGCCGCCGTACTTAAACCGATTAAAGATTAATTCAAAAATATTTTACTTCATAACGTAGAAAAGCCGCCCGGCATGGCGGCTATCAATTGTACAACTTATGATTTGAGAGGTAGCCGACACGCAAACACCGGCTGACTCTTTTTGCTTGCATATAAATGATTTATATTATCCTTATTTGCACGGTTGAATTTTATCAAACAAAAATTTTTTCGTCAACTAAAAATACTTCACTTCAAATAGGACGGTTGAAAAATGAATAAAGCAGACGTTTTAAAATTGCTGAAAAATATCTTGCCGAAAATTACATTGAACCGGAGCCTACAGAATTCAAATTTTCAATAGGTAGAAGTCCTGAAGAAAAAAAGCCGGACAAGTACGACGGCTTTAAAGGCGCGATAATCTGGCAGATTGACAAAATGCTTGATAAGTTGGAGTTGGAAGGAACTTTTGGGCAGTATGTACGCGACTTGATTAAGCAAAAGGGCTTGACTGAAGTTGAGGTGTACAAAAGGGCGCAGATTGACCGCCGCATTTTTTCAAAGATTCGGCGCTACAGAAATTACACGCCGAGTGAACGTACTATATGGGCGATTTGTTTTGCGCTTGAATTGACGTTGGACGAGGCGCTTGAGCTTTTGGGCAAGGCAGGCTACACTTTTTCCGACAATAACAAGGAAGATATGATTATTAAAAAAGGACGGACGCTTAAACCGTTGGCGCTACTTTAAACGTAAATTTGTAGTCAATATATTTTTTCTATACCATTCTTGCCTTTGAACAGTTATTCGGATCAAGAGCTTCAAAATCTTTCAAATGAACTTTCTCTGTTCATAATAGTGGTTTTCAGCTTGCAAACATATTTTCTGTACTGCCTCGATACAAGACGCCTTCACGATTTAAAGTACAGCTCGACGCCTGCAGTTTTAATAGTTGTTTGTTCAGTTCTTGTAAATTTTGATATAGCCGCAATGCAGTTGGTAATACCGTTGCTTTTGGCAAATCTGTTTTTATTGTTCAAACGCGGGACGGTCGGTCCTAACAAATACGGCAAAGACCCGCTTGCCGATAAAAATCATTGACATTGCCGATAAAATAATTAAGATAGGGATTTAGAAAAGGTGTTAGCCAATGGACAAGAGTCAATAACCCGCCGCCTATAGAGGCGGGAGCTTGAAAAGCTCTTATTGACTA
>CAMJNB010000147.1 GCA_946407175.1 uncultured Selenomonadales bacterium
CACCGGTGATCATGTTTTTGATGTAGTCAGCGTGACCGGGGCAGTCAACGTGTGCATAGTGACGTTTGTCAGTTTCATACTCAACGTGAGCCGTGTTAATCGTGATACCGCGTTCGCGTTCTTCCGGCGCCTTATCAATGTTTTCATAAGACTCGTACTTTGCGAAACCTTTTGCAGCGAGTACTTTCGTGATAGCCGCAGTAAGAGTCGTTTTGCCGTGGTCGATATGTCCAATCGTACCGATATTGACGTGCGGTTTACTACGGTCAAATTTTTGCTTTGCCATTAAATAAACACCTCTGTTTTAATTTAGCTTTCGGCTTTCAGCTTACAGCTTTCAGAAAAAATTTTTAACTAACTTCACTTTGTCTGTAAATTATCCTTTAACCTTTGCAACAATCGCGTCGGCAATGGTTTTGGGAACTTCGTCATAATAGGCAACTTCCATTGAGTAATTACCGCGTCCCTGCGTCTTCGACCGTAAATCGGTTGAGTAGCCGAACATTTCAGAAAGCGGTACAAAGCCATGAATGACTTGCATGCCGTTACGCGGCTCCATGCCGTCAATGCGTCCGCGCCGTGAATTGAAGTCCGCTATAACGTCACCCATATAATCTTCCGGCACCGTGACTTCAACCTTTACATAAGGCTCCAACAGTACCGGTTTGGCTTTTTCTGCCGCAGATTTAAACGCGATTGAACCGGCAATTTTAAACGCCGCCTCACTGGAGTCAACCTCATGGAAACTTCCGTCGTAGACGGTGGCTTTAACGTCAACCATAGGATAACCTGCAAGTACGCCGTTTTCCATTGCTTGACGAACGCCCGCCTCAATCGGGTTAATATACTCTTTAGGAATGACGCCGCCGACGATTTTACTTTCAAAGGCAAAACCTGCGCCGGGTTCTTGCGGTTCAATTTCAATCCAGCAATGTCCGTATTGACCGTGACCGCCGCTTTGACGTACGAATTTACCTTCCGCCTTACTCGACTTGCGAATAGTTTCACGGTAGGCAACTTGCGGTTCGCCGACTTTGCATTCAACTTTGAACTCGCGGAGCATACGGTCAACTATAATCTGTAAGTGCAATTCGCCCATACCGGAAATAATTGTCTGTCCCGTTTCGGGGTCTGTACGCACCTTGAAAGTCGGGTCTTCTTCTGCAAGTTTTTGAAGGGCAATTCCCATTTTGTCTTGGTCATTTTTAGTCAACGGTTCAACCGCAACAGAAATGACGGGATCGGGAAATTCCATTGACTCAAGAATAATCTGCGCTTTATCGTCGCAAAGAGTGTCGCCGGTCGTTGTATCTTTCAAGCCTACCGCCGCTGCAATGTCGCCGCTGTAAACGGTATCAATTTCCTTGCGGTTATTGGCGTGCATTTGAAGAATACGTCCAATGCGCTCTTTTTTACCCTTCGTCGAGTTGTAGACATATGAACCGGATTTTAAGACGCCGGAATAAACGCGGAAGAAAGCCAGCTTACCGACGTAGGGGTCGGTCATAATTTTAAACGCAAGCGCTGAAAAAGGCTCGTCATCGCTTGAAGGTCTTTCTTCTTGCTCACCGTCAGGCGTAACGCCTTGAATCGGCGGAATGTCAACCGGCGCCGGCATGTAGTCGACAATCGCATCAAGTAAGGGCTGGACACCGCGATTTTTGTAAGACGTGCCGCAGGTGACGGGCGTCATTTTACATGCAATCGTAGCCTTGCGAATTACGTCTTTAATTTCATCAGTCGTAACATCTTCGCCGCCCAAGTACTTTTCCATGAAGTCGTCGTCAAATTCCGCGCAGGCCTCCAAAAGTTTATCGCGGTAATCTTCCGCCATGTCCTGCATATCGGCGGGAATTTCCACAACGTCGGCAACTTTACCCAAGTCATCTTCGTAAACCGTCGCTTCCATTGTGACAAGGTCGACAATGCCTTTAAAGCTGTCTTCTGCGCCGATAGGTAATTGAATCGGTACCGCGTTTGTGTGAAGTCTGTCACGCATCATTTGTACAACGTGATAAAAATCAGCGCCGGTTATGTCCATTTTGTTGACATAAGCCATACGCGGAACGTTGTATTTTTCAGCTTGCCGCCAAACAGTTTCGGTCTGCGGTTCGACGCCGCCTCGCGCTGTAAGAATTGCCAGTGCGCCGTCCAACACTCTTAACGATCTTTCAACTTCGACGGTAAAATCGACGTGACCGGGCGTATCAATGATATTAATTCGGTGATTCTTCCAAAAACATGTAGTCGCCGCTGACGTTATCGTTATGCCGCGCTCCTGTTCTTGAACCATCCAATCCATTGTTGCCGCGCCGTCATGAACTTCACCAATTTTATGGTTTATTCCCGTATAAAAAAGTATGCGCTCCGTTGTCGTCGTTTTACCGGCGTCAATGTGCGCCATAATTCCAATGTTACGTGTTTTTTCGAGTGAATACTCTCGTGACACTTAAAACCGCTCCCTTTCAATGCGTAGTTTATGCACAACACGCCGTAAATCATTACGCATTGCACATCACGCATTACGCATTGAATTACCAGCGGTAGTGGGCAAAAGCCTTGTTCGCTTCCGCCATTTTGTGTGTATCTTCTTTTTTCTTAATGGATGCACCGACATTGTTTGATGCGTCGATAAGCTCGGCTGAAAGTCTTGCGTCCATCGTCTTTTCTCCGCGCAGTCTCGCATAATTCACAAGCCAGCGGATTCCCAAAGTCTGCCGTCTTTCCGGACGAACTTCGACCGGTACTTGGTAGTTCGCACCGCCTACTCGACGTGCGCGTACTTCCAATGTCGGCATTACGTTTCTGAGTGCCGTTTCAAAAACTTCCAACGGGTCTTTACCGGTTTTCTCTTTTATGGTTTCAAATGCATCATATACAACCCTTTGAGCCACGCTTTTTTTGCCTGACAGCATTACTTTGTTGATGAATTTGGTAACCGTTTTTGAATGGTAAAGGGGATCCGGCAGAACGTCTCTTTTCGGCACAGAACCTTTTCTCGGCATACTGCAGTTTGCTCCTTTCACTTACCACATATTATTTTTTCTTAGGTTTCGCTTTCTTCGCGCCGTACTTGGATCTGGACTGATTCCTGTCTTGAACGCCTGCGGTATCAAGCGAACCGCGAATAATGTGGTAACGAACGCCCGGCAAATCTTTTACACGTCCGCCGCGAATCAATACTACGCTGTGTTCCTGCAAATTATGTCCGATGCCGGGTATGTACGCAGTAACTTCTATGCTGTTCGTCAAGCGTACACGGGCAACTTTTCTCAATGCCGAATTAGGTTTCTTAGGTGTTGTCGTGTAAACACGAGTGCACACGCCACGTTTTTGCGGGCACTCTTTAAGAGCCGGTGCGGTAGATTTTTCTGTTACACTTTGACGCCCTTTTCTTACCAACTGATTTATTGAAGGCATCCCTCGTCCTCCTTTCACCCAAAAATTTTTTGACTTTCTCAAAAACACGCGCAATGATATCATTGGCAAAATGTCTTGTCAACCCGCGTCAAATCTACACTTTTAATCACACATAGTCTTGTGAACAGCAGAAAATTTCGTCGCATTCTGTCTATTGACAAATTGAATTTTTCGTGAAACTGTTTCTTCAACCGCCTAAAAATTCCTCTTTAAAAAATTTTTTTGCAATTTTTTCACTGTCGAAATGTCCAAAGAAAAATGTTATACTGTCAAAAATTTCATTTCTGTAATTTTCGGTAAGATTATTTTAATCTTAAGTGGGTGTACGGCATGGGAGGAATTTTAATTTGCATTTTATTTATCATGGGATATTATGGGCTGATGATTTTTTCACTGAGATTTTGCGCCGTTGACTTTGTAAGAATTTTTCGTGACGAATGGTGGAAAATTTTTATAATCTGCGCGGCAGGCACGGCGTTTGTCTTTTGGCAAATAAATTTACAGCAGTGGATTTATTTTTGGGATTTTTCCGAAACTTGGTACCCGACCATATTGTTGGAGCAAACTTTATTCGCCGACCCTGTGCAAGCTATGAATCGCCTGTACGATACAATAAATTACGCCGACTACAATGACTTTTTGCCAATGCTTATGACGTTGCCAATGCATATTTTCGGAAAAAGTTTTCTCGCCTATACCATGTACGTTTGGGTAATGTTTGCACTTCCGGCGGTATTTTTAATTGCGGCGGCAATAAAGGCGCTGATAAAAAAATTTTGCGGCGAAGATGTATCCTGCACGGCGATTATCGGAATTGTGCTAATGGTGCCACTGACAGAAATACCTGTAATGAACGGCTACGCCACGTCTCAATAATGTTGAAAGGCATAATTTTATTTCTCATGCTTTTAAATTTAGACGCAGAAAAATTTCAGCCGGCACGTTTAATCTGCGCGGCATTGCTCTTAATCTTTGCATTCAACTTTGCTCAAGCCTACTTGGTTACGAAGTCTTACATTGAAATTACGGTAATTGATAAAGATATTGACGGAGCCAAGTGGATCAAGTATGCGCCGCCTATACGCAATGACGTGGAGGAGCTTAGAAATTTTATTGCCGCAATGAATAAATTGACTGCGGGCGAAAAAAAGTTTACCTTTTATCAAGTAGCGCACTTTACAATTACACAAGCTTTAAACAAGCAAATATGCCTGATTCCTTTGACGCGATACCTGACTTTATAGGTACTGCCGACGTCGATTTAAGTGACGGCTTTCCGATATTTTTTTTGACGCTGACTTCGTAATCACTACCGATCCCGTACAAATCCACCTTAATGAACAAGATCAATCTGTTGTGGTAAAACTTGCCGAGCTTGTAACAAGTACGCCGCTGGCAGGACATTTTAAATTAATAAATGAAACCTCTTTTTATCCTGCAGAATGCATTGATTATCACGTCACATTTAAAGTTTAC
>CAMJNB010000148.1 GCA_946407175.1 uncultured Selenomonadales bacterium
ATTAAAAATGCGTTCAGCGGCAAAAAAGTTTTTATCCCGTTCATAACGTGCGGCTATCCCGATTTGAAAACGACGGCGGCTTGTGTACGCGAAATGGTTAAAAACGGCGCTGATATCATAGAGTTGGGCATACCTTTTTCAGATCCGACTGCGGAAGGCGTTGTGATTCAAGACGCGAATTTAAAAGCGTTACAAGGCGGCGTGACGACGGATAAAGTTTTTGAATTGGTAAAAAATCTGCGCCAAGATGTCACCGTGCCGCTGATTTTTATGACGTACGCCAACGTTGTATTCGGCTACGGCGCGGAAAAATTTATTTCAATCTGCGCGGATATCGGCATAGACGGAATGATTTTGCCGGACTTGCCGTTTGAAGAGAAGGAAGAATTTTTGCCGCTGTGTCGAAAGTACGGCGTGAACTTAATCAGCATGATAGCGCCGACTTCAGAAAATCGCATTGCCATGATTGCGAAAGAGTCAGAAGGCTTTTTGTACATTGTATCAAGTCTCGGCGTCACGGGTACGCGCAGTAAAATTACTACCGACCTTGCACCGATAATAAAAATTGTGCGTGAAAATACCGATACGCCCTGCGCGATAGGATTCGGCATTTCGACGCCGGAGCAGGCAAGTTCAATGTCGAAGTTGGCGGACGGCGTGATTATCGGTTCGGCGATAATAAAAATTTTGACAAAGTACGGCAAAGACTCCGCGCCTTATGTAGGCGAATTTGTAAAAAAGATAGCCTGTAGCTTGTAGCTTTTAATTAAACATATACTTCTTTCAGCAACGTTTCCTTGCGATACTCCGCGCAGTGACAACTTTTATTTTCAACGTCAACATTTCTGATAACGTCAAGCAAAATTTTTCCGATTAATTCAGCGTCATCAAAAAATATATCCTTCATAACTTCGTGCGACCAATCGAAAATGCCTTCGCCGTAATTCACCACGAATGACAAATTGGCGTAGCAAGCACCGATCTCACGCGCCAAGTAAACTTCCGGCGCCAAACTTTGTCCTACAATATCGGCGTGACCTTTCATCATCGCAATTTCGGCGGGACTTTCAAAGTGCCGACCGTCCGTCACGGCGTAAATGCCGCGTTCAAAAATCCTGCCGTCAAAAAATTTTTTAGCTGAATCAAGCAGACTTTTTCTAAGCGCGGGACAAAGTGCCTGTCGCATTACCAATAAATATTTGCCGTCAAGTTGCACGTCTTTTCTTACCGACAAGTCAAGGTAGTCATCAGGTATCATCAAGTCGCGGGGATTAAGCAGGTGATTGACCGTACCGACGCCGCCTTCCGACAAAATATTTTTTACGCCGGCTTCACGAAACAGCCAAAAAATTTGCCGTGACGAATCTGCGCGAGTTACGCCACTACGCCAACCGTGCATTTTACACGTCAAAACAATTTTGCCGTCCACTTCAAAAATTTTAATCGCGGGGCTTTTACCATACGGCGTCATAAAAAATAAATTTTCCGCCAAAATTTTTATGTCCGCAAATTTACTTTCCGCGTCCGCAAACTTGTTCGGAAAGTTGCTTGAAAGAGTGCCGGAGCCGCCGATTATCGCAAAATCTGCGCGTGGAATTTGTTCCAAAGTTATTTTCTCCTTTTTATATCCTGCTTGAAAAGTTCGTCAGATTTCAGCAGTTCATAACAATTTAAAATTTGCCTTACTGTTTCTACAACCCAATTATTTACTATTTCCCAAGCCATCGTCATTGGAGTTTTGGGAGGACAGTAGGAAAGTATGTAGTCTGATTCCAGCAAGCATACATAATCAGCCGCCGAGTTAAGTTTTATCAGACTGTCGAGAGCAATTCTTTTTCGTCGCTGACCTGCAAAATAAAATGGAAAGCAGACTACCGCAACAGACACGGCGCCGATATCCTTAGCAAGGTATGATACAAGCGGTGTAACTCCGCCGCCGTCATCATCGCCCAGTTGAGCTAATGTAATGACTAATTCGGCGTCCGAAAGTACATTAAAAATTTCGTCGTAATGTTTGAACGCCAATTTTTCTGAACGTTGAGGACTTCCGCCGTCAAGTCCATATTCTTCACCTTCGGCGATGTAGATTTTGATTTGTGAAGTATATCTTTCTAAGCACCAATTAAATAAATCTATTGAAATGGTTTTGATTTCGGTGGAGAGGTTTTTTTGCAATGATTCAAGATAATCATTTCCTTCCCAACCAATGCCGACAATTTTAATGTCACTCATAACAATCACTAAGCCTTAGCCCTACCCTTAATCTGCAAAAACAATATCGCGGCAAAAATCGCTACGCCTATTACGTCCGTCATCAAGCCGGGCTTTATCAGCATAATGCCGCCGCCAAATAAAATTAATCGCTCAACCATACGCAACGGCGCGACAAGGTAACCTATTAGTGACGAAGACAGCGCGACCATGCCGACAAGCGCCGTTATCAGCGATTCAATCAAGGCAGGTGTCAATCCGTTTATCATCAGCAAATCGGGACTAAGTACGAACATATATGGAATGATAAACGCCGCTATTGCCAACTTCGACGCATTGACGCCTGTTTTCAGCGCGTTGCCGCCGGAAATTCCCGCGCCTGCATATGCCGCCAACGCTACCGGCGGTGTCACGTCAGCAATTATGCCGAAGTAAAATACAAACATATGAGCCGCCAAAATCGGTACGCCCATTTGCAAAAGTGCCGGTGCCGCGATTGTCGACGTTATGACGTAGTTCGCCGTAGTCGGTACGCCCATGCCCAAAATTATCGCCGTTATCATTGTCAAAAACATACTCGGCAACAGCATGCCGCTTGTCAAGTCTAAAAGTGTCGACGCCAATTTTAAGCCGACGCCGGTCTTTGTCACGACGCCGATAATTATTCCTGCCGACGCGCAGGCTACCAATACACCCAAAACATTTCGCGCACCGTTTTCAAGACCTTTGACAATTTCAGCCGGTTTCATTCGCGTAGATTTTTTCAGCGCCGAAACAATGATTGACGCGAAGATTGCTACCAACGCCGCACGCATGGGAGAATATCCGCTTACCAAGAGCCACACGATAATTATCAGCGGTATTGCCAAATGTCCGCGTTCGCGCAGTATGTCAAAAAATCGCGGCAACTCTTCACGCGGTATGCCTTTCAAATTATTTCGTTTCGCCTCAAAGTGTACGCCGAGCCATACGCCGATAAAGTACAAAAACGCGGGGATTATCGCCGCCTTGACAATTTCAATGTACGGCACGCCGACAAATTCCGTCATCAAAAACGCCGCTGCGCCCATTACCGGTGGCATAAGCTGACCGCCGGTAGACGCCGCCGCCTCAACCGCACCTGCAAAATCTTTGTGATAGCCCAGCTTTTTCATCATCGGTATTGTAAGTGAACCTGTGCCTACCACGTTTGCAACAGAACTGCCGCTGACCGTACCCATTAAGCCGCTTGAAAGTACCGCGACTTTCGCAGGTCCGCCGCTTGCCCAACCGGCTATCGCGTTTGCAATGTCGATAAAAAATTTTCCCAGCCCCGTTCCTTCCAAGTACGCGCCGAAAAGTATAAACAAAAATATAAATGTCGACGAGACGCCTAACGGTATGCCGAAAATTCCTTCCGTCGTGTAGTAGACGTGACTTACAAATTGATCCGCCGTCAAGCCGCGATGAGCCAACGCGCCCGGCATGTACGGTCCCAAAAATGCGTAGACAACAAAAAATAAACCCACGCAGACCATTGGTATTCCGACCACGCGCCTCGCCGCTTCAATGACAAGTACAATACCGATAATGCCTATAAAAATGTCCGACGCCGTAGGTAAACCTGCGCGAAGTACAAGCTGGTAATAGTTTATCACTATGTACGCAGGAGCCGCCGCGCCGATTATCGCCAATGCACCGTCAACAGGGTGAAGTTTGTCCCGCCGCCAACTCTTTTTCATAGGGTACAGCAAAAATGAAAGTGACAAGCCGAAACCTAAATGTATCGCACGCTGTAACTGCGCGTCCAATACGCCGAAAATTGCCGTGTAAAGTTGGAAGACCGAAAAGCTTATTGCCAGCGCCGCTACAAACTTCGCCATGACGCCGCGATATTCCATTGTGTTTGATTCTTTGTCGTACTTCTTTAAAACTTCATCTCCGCTTAAAATTTTGTCCTCTGACATAAACTACACCTCTAAAATTTAGTTGCAGGCTATTGTACAAAAATTGTCATTGTTTGACAAACTCTCCACGAATAAATTCAGGGGATTCTGATATCATTAACCAATGCCTTAAAAGCGAGGTCTGACAAGGTTTCCTGCACGGGGCGATGCCCCAATCCAAAATTCAAAATATTTTTTGCAGCATTTCTGTATCTATCTTGTTTATTTCCGAAGTTCGGACATATCCGCTAACGAACATTCAAATCCTTAACTTCTGAATTTTTATAGCTACAACAGTGACATATTTGACTGCTTGCAAAATATCTGTCTGTCTCGATTATTTCTACATTAAACTTTGACGCCGTGTATTTTATTTTCTATACTTTCGCGCAAGATTCAAAACTGCTTTTCGCCGATTGTTTGAACCTTTCTTTTTTCTTGAAAGATTTTTGCAAGCATTTTTTATCGCGCTGAATTTTTGTCAAAACACATTGGGCTGATTCTGTCGTCGCCGTCCGACTCCGTTAAAAATTTCTTTAATCCAAAGTTGAAATCGACGCTTTGACCTGTTCGCGTTTCAACCATAAAATCTTTTACCGCTTATGAGCCTATCTCCTTGATATAACTGAAGTTATCAATTTTCTTAAGTTTTACCGAAAAGCGCCGTGAAAGCCCCTGCTTTAGCTGTGGGGATGAAACGGCGCAAAATGCATCTTGCCAATTTTGA
>CAMJNB010000149.1 GCA_946407175.1 uncultured Selenomonadales bacterium
CATGCCCGCTTTTATCAAGGCGGCGTTTTTTTCTGCGCTCGTCCGTCTCTTCAAGCGCTTTAAAATAGGACGCAGTGTCGACGAATGAAACAAATAAATCGTCGGGACGGTACGGCTTAGTCACGCGAATTAAATCGTCGGCAATAATTTTTTGTTGCTCCGGAACATTGCCCAATGCCGTCCGATCCATTTTATTGACAACCAAAACCATATTGTCGGCGCGTTTCTGTTCAATCGCCAGCTTGCGGAAGTGGTCGCCCATTCTTTGGCTGAAACCTTCGTTCGTAATGACGAAAATTAAAAGTGCGGCGTGGTTAATCTGTTCGTAGGTTATCTCGTCATGGTCGGGACGCAGTTCAGTATGAATGCCTGGAGTATCGACAATTTCAAGTCCGTTCCAATCGTATGACGAAAAATTTTGCGTCGTAATTGCCGCGCCTACTTCTACGTCCTCGCCTGTCAACATTTTTATTATACTCGATTTACCGGCGCTGTATTGACCTACGAAAACCAATTTTATTTTGCCGCTGTCATCGGGAAAAACTTTCGGCAACGTTGAAGTGTCGATACCAAGCCGCTTAAATTCCGCCGTGACGTCCGCCAAAAGTTTTGCGCCTTTTTCGGTAAATTTGCTGAGTTGAAATTCTTCCATACATTTTACCTCTGTTTAGTGAGTAGTAAGTAGTTGTAATCTTACATCCTTAATTAATCCCTACCGGCGATAATCGGAGCAGTAGCTATTTGTTGAGCCAGTTTAAATTTTGTTGCATTGACTTTATCTTTCGGAATTATGCTGTAAGCTTCTTCAGCCTCTTTCTCTTCTGTATTAAATTCCAACGGATAACCATCAACATAAAGATCACAATCCAAAATCATTTTAAGTGTTTCGGGAAGTGTTTCTTTCGGTTGCATTACAATAAATTTTTCGCCCAACAAATCGGAAATGGTTTTAGCATTCAAATTGGAGCGCGGTGCCAAAAGCACGAAATGTTCGCCGGGTATGCGCATGATACCTTTGATATCGGAATATGAACCGGCATTCACATAATCTACCGCCTCATCAAGCATTACGGCATTTAAATTTTGGTAGTTATTAAATAACGCGTCAGCCATTTCAGCGTGAGACTTGCCTAGCCGCGCCAAAATAAATTCATAGTCTGCAAGCATATACCAAAATTCATCAATAGCTTTTTCCACAATTTCCTTGTTGAAAACTTCAAAAGCTTGTGCATGCATTTTGTCAAGCATGTCAAAACTGGGGCGTTGTAAATCTTCGCGCAGTTTAGCCTTAGCCTTACGAATTTTTTCTTCTTTGCTGTCAGAAAAAAGCCAACCTACAAAACTAATTACGCCGAGAGCGATACCAAGCGGCGGAAATGCAAAACCTATTGCACGCGCCGCAACAAAGCCGCCTAAACCGCCTAAGCCGCCGAGAGCCGCCGCGCCGTATTGTCCCCATGTCGTTGTACCTTCCAATTCAATTCCGGTACTCATTTTATTGCCAAGTGAAAGCGAAAGTTCCTGCGTCAATTCGTCGCTTAACTCTTTGCGCTTGCGTTCACATTCATTTGCAAAACTCTGCAAAAGATTTTGGTACTTTGTATCAAAGCCCAAATTTTGAAAAGCACGCGACCAATTTTCATTGACCTTTTCATCTTCGTAATGACTTTCTGAAAATCTGTAAATCTCTTTGTGAAGGATATCCGACAATTCATCGTAAAGCGCCACTAATTTTTTACGTGAACGCGACAAAAAATCTTTGCGCCATTCGTTAAGCTGTACATGCTTATCATACCAAATATCGCTTTCAAGCAAGGCATTGCCACTCTGCCGGTAAATCGCCAAAATAATATTGTTCATCGGCACGGCAACGCTGTCGACAAAAGTTTTTATGCGCAAAAATCTGCCGTCATTCTTAATTTTTTCAAGAATAAATTTTTCAACCTGCGCGAATTTGCTTGCCTCGTAAACTTGTGAATTGTTGCCTCTGCACGGGTGCGCTTGATAAGCCGAAAGCAAATGCGTAGAAACAAATTTTATGTCGCTCCAGTCTTGATTGTGCTTTTTATCGAAAGATTTAAACTGATTGATAATGGAATCAATCGTAGAGGTGTCGGAAAGTTTTGTCTGTAAATCTTCCAAATCTAAATCCCAATCGGGGCTGTCTAAATTAAATTCAGATTTAACGTTGATTAAACCTAGCACGGGCTTAGCAAAACTTTTCAGTTTAGCAAGAGCGGCGGCTTCGTCAGCTTGCGGTGCGTCGTTGGTAATAAGAAAAATAATTAAATCTGCAGATTTAGCCGCTTCCTCTGCACGGCGTTCATCTTCCTTGCCGTCAAAAGCACAAATGCCCGGCACGTCGGTAATTTTCAGGCCGTTCCAATAATAACTTCTTACGTCACGCGTTGTACGTTGACTGCCATTGCCGATAGATTTACCGTTACCGCGAGTCAAAATTTCCATAAGCGTCGACTTACCCGCCATCGTACGACCGTAGACTACTATTGAAAAATCTTTTTGACGCTTGCGCAGATTTTCAAGATCGGTACCGATACTGCCTATACTTTTTTCAAGGTTGCCGAGTTCTTTTTTTTGCGCCTTGATAAGTTCGGTATTTTGAATGCGCGACACTTTACTTTTTTCCACATTGGCAGAGGAAACGCGGCTTTTTGCTTTCGACAAAGTATTTTGAATTTCGGCGTATTTATCGCTGGCAAGCTTATACCCTTCTTCAGCGGCTTGACGGCATTTTACAAGCTCACGTTCAATTATACTGCTCAAAAAATCACCTACTTAAGAATTTTTTTGACTTCGTGTTTGATAACCTGCTTGCCGATTTCGCGCACCGGCTTGGACGTTGCAAGCTTTGCCGTGTTTTTAGCGCCGATAGTGTTGATAAGCGCCTTAACAACTCCAAGAAGAATTTTTCCCAACATTTTTCATTCCTCCTCAAATTTTTACAGACGAATAAATTTTTATACAAGTCGATTATAAATAAAAAAATTTTCATTGTATTGTTCCGCTTGGACAAAACTACAAAATTTTTTCCCGTGCAACGAGAGCCACACTTTTTAAATCGAGTGCATATTACATTGCGTCTATAACTTTGTCAATCTTGACGCGCAGATTCAGCACGCTTGCAATTTTAGAAAATTTTTTGTAATATTCGCAGTGAAGTTTAATTAATGAGGAGTGATTTTAATGCCTAAATTTGATTTTTCCGGTATAACGTCGGCATTTTCAAGAAAAGACAATAAACCTACTGAAACTACCCAGCAAAAGGTTGAATCTGCCGCACAGGGAGTAGCAGGGGCATCGCCTTTGTCCGGTTTGGCGGCGGCACTTGCAAGCCAAGCCAATAAACCTGCCGAAGAGCCTGCGAAAGCTGAAGTCAAGCAGGACGCCGCGCCGGAAGTTCAAGCCGCGCCTGTCAAAGAAGAACTCAACATTATTGATTCGTCGGTGAAATTGTTCAAAGACTCCCGCGACATTACCATTGCCGGCGCATTGCCCGGTATTGCCTTCGACAAAATGAAAGCGGCGTTTGGTGAACCGGTGGATCGCGGCGATAACATTTTTACCTTTGATAACGGTTTGACGGTTGAAGTTGCCGCGAATATCGTGAAAAAAATCAGCGTTATCACCGGCGAAATTATTACTCCCGAAGGCGTTGCCGTCGATATGCAGGAAACTATTTTAAATACCACGTATGAAACTGCTGACGAAGTTGACGTTAAGAGCAACGGCGCCGACTACAGATATTTCAATAAAAATAAGACGCGCAAATTTACTTTTGTATCGCGCGGCGGCTACATTACCAAAATTGTAAGCGAGCTTATCGGATAAAATTTTCATCCTGCATTTTTGCGCAAAAAAAATTGACCTTCTTTTCGAGTTGTGGTAAAGTTTTAGTGTAACAACAAAACAAGCCACACTTGAAACAGGTCTACGTTATTTTAACTGTTTCAAGACGGCTAGTCAAGAAAGGCGGTTAAGATAATGTTGGATAAGAAGAAGGTCAATGCGTTGTTCGCAGAACTTAAAACGCATATGACGACGGAGGTAGAAAAGGCTATCGTTGACGAGTGCATAGAAAATCTTGAATCAGAAATTGAATTGGACATCGCCGACGAAATTTGGCGCGACATTGAAGGCTACGAAGGTATGTACCAAGTCAGCAATTTCGGCAGGGTACGCAGTCTCAGGGCGACGCATCCGCACGTTTTAAAGCTTAGGCTTGAATCGGACGGTTACTTAACGGCGGCTCTTTACAAAAAAGGCATCAAATATCCCGTCGTCCACCGTTTGGTTGCAAAGGCGTTCATACCCAATCCCGAAAATAAGCGTACCGTAAACCATATTGACGGCGATAAAACCAATAATCGCGTAGAAAATTTGGAATGGGCGACGCACAAAGAAAATCTCGAACATGCACTTGTAACCGGATTGAGACCGCCTATAGAAGGTGCGTATAATCATTTTGCGAAACTCAATGAAGACGAGGTACGTTACATTCGCAGTCACTACAAAAAAAATTGTAAAGAATATGGAGCGCAGGCTTTGGCTAAAAAATTTAATATAAGCCGAGAGTCTGTTGTTAGGATAGTGAACAGGCAAACCTACAGAAATGTTGACTGAGGAGGAAATATTTATGGCAAACAATCAAGCACCGGTTATCGGCAGTAAAAATGTCACGGGCGAAAATTACAAAGGCACTGCGGCTAAGGTTTACTTCACGAAGGTTATCGACAGCGCGCACCTTATCAAGCTTTACCAAAACGCGGCGTGAAAGCCCCCTGCTTTAGCTGTGGGGATGAAACGCC
>CAMJNB010000150.1 GCA_946407175.1 uncultured Selenomonadales bacterium
ATTCCTCCCCCACTTGCAGAAGTGGGGGAATCCTCGCCGATTTTGGTTGAATTTAAATTTACAAAATTTAAATACGGCGCTGACGGTTTTGAAAGCGATGTCGTAGATATTTTTGTAAATGGAAAAAATTTGTTAAACGCCATTCACAATTACGAGACACGCTACGTTGAAGGCGGCGGGCATGTTCCGATAACGCCTTATGCACTCTATAGAAGTTTGGCGAGAGATTATGTAGAAAGCTCTGTGCCGATATATGGCTGTGGTTGCGGTGAAGTTGATTGCTGTCCGATTTACATTTCAGTAAACTTAGAAGGCGACACCGTCATTTGGCATAGATTTATTTTTCCCGATGAAAATTTTGGCAAAAAAAATATCGCGTCCGTCCTTCGGAAAATTTGTTTTTGACAAGAAACAGTATTTTGACGCGGTAGGAACTCTGCGCGATTGGTTGTTAAATAAAGCTTTCAACATAACCTACGGCGGCATTGATTGCGGTGACATTTCGCTGATTTTCAAAGACCTTGAAAAATCTTACGATATGGGTTTTGATGAAATGACGTGCGATCCTCTGCCGGCACTTGTGGAATTTTACAATTACGTTCAAAAATGTATTGCCTTCGATAAAAAATTTGAAAATAAAATCGGAGTTTCTATCGGTTACAAATTTGAAACGATTGTTGAGGACTACGAACCCGAATTAAAAATTTCCGCCGAACACCAGCATTACCAAATTACGGCGACATTTGAACTTAGAAATAATCGTGTTACTTTTCGCCAAACGTACAAGTGTTTTTTATGGGCGGAGCTGTTAAAAAAATTATTTTCAGACTTGGTGAATGACAAATATTTTCCCTATTCGTACCCGTGTTTTTGGTATTTATGTGAAGATGTCGGCGATGATGTTTTTGATAAATTTGATGATGAGGTTGACAAGCTTTATCCCGATTGGAATGAAGGCGACAAATTGAATTATGGCGTAGAGCAAGGGATATTGTCTTTGTCGGCACGAAATAAAATTTTCGCCGAAAAATATAAAAAAATGCTGACAGATTACGTTGTACCTGAAAAATGGTTTGAGGAGTAAAAAAATTAATGACGCATGACATATACATTTACCTTGCAGTAATGAGCGCGATAACGCTGGCGATACGCATTTTGCCGCTGACATTGATTCGGCGCGAAATAAAAAATGTAACGCTACGGTCATTTCTGTACTACGTCCCGTACGTTACACTGGCGGTGATGACATTTCCGGCGATTTTGCACGCTACGCAGTCCGAAATTTCCGGCGCGTTGGCATTGGTAATGGGAATTGTAGCGGCGTGGTTCGGAGCAAGTTTATTTCGCGTGGCGGTTTTATGTTGCGTCATTGTATTTGTCAGCGAATATATTTTAATCGGAGGCTGAAGGAGGTTTCACGATGAAAAAGTTATCGGCTTTATTAATCGCGTTTTGCATATTTTTAACGCCTTTCGTAGCGTCGGCGTCTTCAGTTATCAGCTCGGACGGCTACTTCAAAGGCATTAAGTTATGTGGCAAGGTAAAAATCGTGAAAAATTTTGCCGATATTAAAGTTAAGGTTGTGGAAAATTTTCCCGACATTAAAGTTAAAATCGTCAATTCCTTTCCAAATCACATTGGCGAATGGCAATTTGTTGAATACGGCGAAGATTTTACCGTTGAATTTGTAGAAAATTTTCCGGACATAAAAATAAAGTACGTTGAAAATTTTCCAGGTCTTTAGGACGTGTTAAGCGAATTTATTTTGACTTGAATTTGAATTGAAAATTGAATAGCAGGGGAGCTTGTTGTACAGGCTGAGAGGAAGTTTGAAACTTCGACCCTTAAACCTGATTCGGATAATGCCGACGTAGGAAGACAATTTTTTTTAATTGGAGATTACCTGCGCGGTGATCTCTAATTTTTTTTGGCAGGTGAAAAACTTTATTTTAAGATTAAAAATTTATGGGAGGTTAAGAATTTATGCAAAAGGTTCCAACAAAAAAACTCGTATTGGCGGCGTTGCTTACGGCGATAGCGGTTGTAGGCAGTTTTGTATCATTTCCGATACTCGGCAGTAAATGTGCGCCGGTACAGCATATGGTAAATGTTTTCTGCGCGGTACTTTTGGGCAGGTGGTACGGTGTCGGTGCCGCATTTACGGCGTCACTTTTGCGAAATATTTTTGGACTGGGAAGTATTTTGGCTTTTCCCGGCAGTATGTGCGGCGCGTTGTTAAGCGGCATTGTCTACAGCAATACTAAAAATATTTACGCCGCCGTTGTTGCCGAAGCGTTAGGCACGGGAATTATCGGCGGACTTTTGGCGTATCCATTCGCAATTTTATTTTTGGGACAAACTGCCGGCGACATTGCCTTTTATGCGTACGTCGTGCCGTTTTTAATTTCTACTGTCTGCGGTTCAATTTTAGCCGGACTTGTCGTTAAACGTTTTAAAAAGTTTTTAAATTTGGAGGAGTGAAATTTTTATGTCAACACAAATGCAACTTGCACGCGCAGGTAAAATTACGGACGAAATGAAAATTGTCGCCGAATCTGAAAATATTGACGCCGAAAAAATTCGTGAAGGCGTTGCCGCAGGAGTAATTGCAATCTGCGCGAATGTCAATCACAAAAATTTAAAACCGTGCGGCGTCGGTCAAGGTTTACGTACCAAAGTAAACGCGAATATCGGCACGTCAAGCACTTTCCCCGACATTGAGCCGGAATTGGAAAAACTCGATGAGGTTATAAAGTGCGGTGCTGATTCGGTTATGGATTTAAGTACCGGCAAAAATATAGACCTTTCGCGCAAAAAAATTATCGAACATTCGACGATAATGGTAGGCACCGTACCCGTTTATCAAGCGGCGGTTACGGCAATTCGCAAACACGGCGCGGTTGTAGCAATGACGGCGGAAGATTTATTGCAAACGATTGAAACGCAGGCTAAAGACGGCGCGGACTTCATGACGTTACATTGTGGAGTTACACTTTCCTCTATTGAAAAAATGCGCCGTCAAAAGCGCGAAATGGACATAGTGAGTCGCGGCGGTTCATTTATTGCCGGTTGGATTTTGCACAATGAAAAAGAAAATCCGCTCTATGAACATTACGACGACATTTTGGATATCTGCGAAAAATATGACGTGACGGTAAGCTTAGGTGACGGAATGCGACCGGGTTGCATTGCCGATGCTACGGACAGTGCGCAACTTACCGAATTAATCACACTCGGCGAACTTGTCGAACGTGCATGGAAACGCGGCGTTCAAGTTATGGTGGAAGGTCCAGGACATGTTCCCTTTGACCAAATTGCCGCAAATATGAAATTGGAAAAGAGAATTTGCCGCAACGCGCCTTTCTACGTCTTGGGACCTCTTGTAACCGACATTGCGCCTGGCTACGATCATATTACGGCGGCGATTGGCGGTACCATGGCGGCAATAAGCGGCGCTGATTTTCTTTGCTACGTCACTCCGGCTGAACATCTTTGCTTGCCGACGATTGAAGACGTACACGCAGGGGTTATCACGTCACGCATTGCTGCGCATGCCGCTGACATTGTTAAAGGCGTTAAAGGCGCTGTGGATTGGGATTTACAAATGGCTAAGGCAAGAAAAAATTTGGATTGGGACGCGCAGATTAATTTGGCGATTGATTCTGACTTGGCAAGAGAGAAACGCGGTGCACGCAATGAAGTTAATGAAACAGCTTGCTCAATGTGCGGAGAATATTGCGCCGTGAAAATTGTAAATAAATATTTTAGTAAGTAGTTCCTAACCCCTAGCCCCTAACTTCACAATCTTGCTTGCGGCAACTGCGGCACCGAAACCGTTATCAATGTTGACTACCGAAACTCCCGCCGCGCAGCTGTTCAACATAGCAAGCAGAGCGGCAATTCCGTTAAAAGACGCGCCGTAACCTACGCTTGTCGGCACGGCAATAATCGGCTTATCCGTCAAGCCGCCTACCACGCTTGCCAACGCGCCTTCCATACCCGCCACGACGATTATCACGCTTGCACTTTCAATGTCACGCATATGCGCAAAGAGACGGTGAATACCTGCAACACCGCAGTCATGAAAAATTTTTACCGCGTTGCCGAAAAGATACGCCGTTAGTCTAGCCTCTTCTGCAACGGGTAAGTCGCTGGTTCCGGCAGTCAAAATTAAAATCGTTCGTGATTCGTCGCGTACGATTTTTTTTCTGTCAACGTAAATCATCTGCGCGGCGTCACTGTACTGCGCGGCGGGAATTTCTTCTGCTAAAAACTCAAACTTTTCACGGCTTGCACGTGTCGCTATTAAATTGCCGTCACTTCGTTCATAAAGTCGCTTGAAAATTTCTTTAATCTGCTCCTTTGTCTTACCTGCCGCGTAAATGACTTCTGGAAAACCCTGCCGCAATTCTCGGTTATGGTCAATGTTTGCAAAGCCGATATTTTCTACCGCGTCCAACGGCAGATTCTTAAGCCGCGATAAAATCTCCCGCTCTTCCACCGTATTATTTTTATAGCCGCGCAGAAGTTCAAGTAAATTTTTTTCAGTCACGCTTACACTTCCTTTCACCGAAATTATATCAAACTTCGCAGGAAAATTTTATTGGCGCGTTGAAGTAGTTACAAAATTTTTTGGAGGTCAAACGATGAAACTTACAATGCTCGGTACCGGCAATGCTCTTGTTACTGACTGCTACAATACGTGTTTTTTATTGGAGAATCACGGCAAATATTTTTTGATTGACGGCGGCGGCGGCAATACCATTATGCGCAATGCCATTAACTTAAGCGACACGGTAATTAAAGCTAACTGGATAAACATAAC
>CAMJNB010000151.1 GCA_946407175.1 uncultured Selenomonadales bacterium
GCGATTCCTCCCCCACTTGCAGAAGTGGGGGAATCCTCGCCGATTTTGGTTGAAAGGTTACGTTATGAAAAAAATTATTTTAGCCGTCACGTTAATTTCAACGCTGATTTTTTCTGTTTCAATCTGCGCGGCGAAAGATATTTGGGTAGATCGCTGGGAAAGTGAAGGCGTCGACATTTACGTTACCGGCACCATTAAATATTCTGACAAGAAAAATTATTTCACCGTCTCAACCAAACAAGCGCGTAATGGCAAAGTCGTGCAAGTCATTAATTGGAAGTTCAGCAAGCACGGCGAAGATATGTGGCGCTATGAAACTGACACGATGGACGGCAATCATACTACCGTTGTCATTCCGCAAAATAAGCTTTTTGAATATTGTATGGCTAAACTCGGCTGGTCATACAAAATTGTTGATAATATGTGGTATTACTAATCTTTTCAAGGTGATCTTATGAATCAAGAAACCGTTAGCAACACTTTGGATATTCAACGTTTGGTCGGGAAGTTTTCAAATTTGGAAGGCAATCCCGCCGAACAGAAAAAATTTTTAACGCGCGATGTCCAAATCCGCATTTATCTTGGCGAAGAAATGGTTTTGGAAATTCGTGGTCTTGCCAACTATGAACGCAGTTTAAAGCCGTTTACCACGATGATTAAAAAGTGTCATTACGTAAACGGGCAACACGTAGTAGACTTCTTGACAAAGGATACGGCGACGGGGCTTTTATTCGGCTTTGCGGTTCATGTCACGGAAGAAGACGGCAAGAATTTTATAAATAATCACTGCTTTTATTGTGAGGATATCTACGAAAATAAAAACGGCGCATGGTTGATTAAAGCGCGTGACATTCACTACCATATCAGCGACAAACATGTACTTGGTAATTAATTTTTAGGGCAATTATTTTTTTATTTTTAATGGAGGGTAAAAGTATGGCAACAATTAAACACGCGCCTATTTGTTTGATAATTATGGACGGTTGGGGTATCGGCGACGTTACCGATAAATACAACGCGATTCAAGTCGGTAACACGCCTGTACTTGACGAACTTGAGAAAAAATATCCCAACGCGAAATTGCAGGCGTCCGGCGAATATGTGGGACTTCCTGACGGGCAAATGGGCAACTCCGAAGTCGGTCACATGAATATTGGCGCAGGCAGAATCATTTATCAGCCGCTTACTAAAATTACAAAGGCTATTCGTGACGGTGACTTCTTCCAAAACAAAGCGCTTGTCGGCATTGCGGATAAAGTCGTAGCCTCCGGCGGTGCACTTCACCTTTTCGGACTTCTTTCACCCGGCGGCGTTCACAGCCACACCGAGCATGTCTACGGACTTTTGAAATTGGCTAAAGATAAAGGCGTCAAGAAAGTTTACGTGCATGCATTTTTGGACGGACGCGACGTGCCGCCGAGCAGTGCCGCTGAATATCTTGCCGCGTTGGAAGATAAGATTAAAGAAATCGGTATTGGTCAAATTGCTACCATTTCCGGACGCTACTACGCAATGGACCGCGATAAGCGCTGGGATCGCGTGGAAAAAGCTTATAACGCCATTGCAAAGGCTGACGCGCCGAAAAAGGCTGACAGTGCTACGGCGATTAAAGAATCCTACGACAACAAAGTTACGGACGAATTTGTCAACCCCGTAGTTATCGGCGATTATGACGGCGTGAAAACCAATGACGGTATCATTTTCTTCAACTTCCGTCCAGATCGCGGTCGCGAAATGACGCACGCTTTCACTGACGATAAATTTGAAGGTTTCCCGCGCGTTGAAGAGCTGAAAAAAGTTCCCTTCGTCACAATGGCGCAGTATGAAGAGGGTTTGAACGTTGAAGTTGCCTACCCGCCTGAAACTGTTTCAAACGGTCTCGGCGAAACAATCAGCAAGGCAGGACTTACGCAACTTCGTATTGCCGAAACTGAAAAATACGCGCACGTCACCTTCTTCTTTAACGGCGGCGTAGAGGAGCCGTACAAGGGTGAGGACAGAATTTTGGTGCCTTCGCCGAAAGTTGCGACGTATGACCTTAAGCCGGAAATGAGTGCGCCTACAGTCACGTTGAAAGTTATCGAGGCTATTCTCTCTGAAAAATATGACTTCATAATTTTGAATTTTGCAAACGGCGACATGGTCGGACACACCGGCGTTATGAAGGCGGCAGTTAAGGCTGTTGAAACGGTTGACGTCTGCGTCGGCATTTTTGTAGAGTGCATGAAGAAAGTCGGCGGCGAAGTTGTCATCATTGCGGATCACGGCAACGCGGATCAGATGTTTGACTACAAGCTTAAGGAGCCGTTCACTGCGCATACAACTAACCCCGTGCCGATTATCGTCGTGTCTGACCGTGTTGCGTCGGTTAATGAAGGCGCTCTTTGCGACGTTGCACCTACACTTTTGACTTTGGCAGGTATGGAAATTCCGGCTGAAATGACGGGTAAAAATCTCGTAACAATGAAATAGTAGCTTTTAGCTGGTAGCTTTTAGCGGTTAGCCGGTAAGGGGGTAGATAGTAGGTTTTAATTCTACTTTCTACCCTCTTAATTCTTAATTCTTAATTAAATAGGCGGTGGTCTTTCAGTGAAAAAAATTGTATTTATCGCGACGTTTTTAATGGCGTTTGCAATGTTCACGGCGTCAACTTCGGCAACTCAAGTAGTTTTCGTAACAAACTGCAATGAGTCAATAACATTGAGAGAGTCGCCGTCCGTTCATTCCAATGAAATTACACAAATCCCGCTCGGTCAAGGCGTGGCAGTGATAGGCGACGCACAAAACGGATTTTATCAAGTTCGGTACGGCAGGTACACCGGTTATGCGCTTGCCGATTATTTAATCCCTAATCAATTTCCTGAAAATTTGCGTGTAGGTATGCTTGTAAAAAGGGCGACATTTTTTGAATCGCCTTCAACTCATTCAGAAAAAATCGCGGAAGTTATTTCAGGACATTGGGTAGAATATGTTGACGAGGCGTACTTTGCCAATTCACCGGCTGAAGGTCCCGATTTCTACCTTGTGAGAGCGCCAAGCGGCATTTATGGCTACATAACGGCTGACAAAGTGGATTGGAATTACCGGCGGAGAATGTAAAAGGCAGGTGTGACTTATGAAAAAACTTTTTTCAATCGCGTTGACAATCTGCGCGTTGCTGATAACTTCATCGGCATTGGCGAATGACAGAATCATTTCAACAATGTACGTTGTAGAGTGCAACGAATCAATCACGCTTAGGGACAGACCGTCGGTAAACGGCAGGGAACTTGCACAAATTCCGCTCGGTCAAGCTGTCGGCTTTATTGAAAACGTAGGCAACGGCTTTTACAAGATAAATTATGACGGCTTGGTAGGTTATGCGCTTGCAGAATATCTTTCGGCTGATAGAAGCGGCGTTGCCGGTATTTTCGGCAGAGTAGTAAACTGCAGAATTTCAATCACACTGCGCGAATATCCGTCAGTCGAAGCGCCGGAGATTATGCAAATTCCTCTCGGCGAACGTGTTACGTTATATCCTCACGAAGAGACAGGCGATTTCTATTGCGTCGGGTATCGCGGCGCTAAAGGCTACGTGCTTAAAACCTACATTCGCGTTGACGGTTAATAAAGCGTGACGCCTAATAAATAATAATTTCGGACAAAAAAAATTATCCCTCCTCAACATAGAGAAGGGATTTTTTATTTTTCAACTTCAAGCGGCAGTAGAATTTCTTCTTTAAGCTCATGTAAAAAGTTTGCGGCGGTTAAATCCGTCAGCTCCGTTAAAAAGTCATCAACCTGCGCGGGAAGGATTAAAATATTTAATGTTACAACGTCGGTGTAGTCGGAACTTTCTACAGCGATATTTTTTTTGCGCAAAAAATTTTCAACCTGCGCGAGAAAGTTATATTCCAGCGTCAAGGCAATGCGTTGAAAAGGCGTCATACGAATAATTTTCGCGGCGTTTAATCCCAATGATGCCGTATGCGAATACGCGCGAATCAAACCACCTGCGCCTAACTTTATGCCGCCGAAATATCGCGTCACGACAACTGCGGCATTGGTCAAGTCATTTTTTTTAATCGTCTCCAAAATCGGATTTCCCGCAGTGCCGCCGGGTTCGCCGTCATCGTTGGACTTTTGCAAATTACCGCCTTCACCCAAAATCCACGCCGAACAGTTATGAGTCGCGTCGAAATATTTTTTGCGTACCTGCTGAACAAATTCCCGCGCAGATTCTTCACTTTCAACGTGCTTGACGTGCGCGATAAATACGGACTTTTTAACTTCGTATCCTGCGGAAAAAATTTCGCCGTCCGCAACGGTTTTATAATTAGTCATCATAATTTACGTGTTGACTTTCAAATTTTAAGCGTGGACTTTCTTAAGCCACGTTTGAATCATATTTCTAACCTTGTCCTGTTCGTACTGACAATCTTTGCCGCGAATGCCCAAGCCTTCAAGCACTTTGGAGCCTTTAGCGTGATTTTCAATGTCTTCCTTGCCGATAAAAACTTCACTTGCCGAAGTGCATAACGGTATGACGGTCTTGCCGTTGAAATTATTTTGCTCGAGGAAAGTGTAAACAATCATCGGCAAATCACTCCACCATATCGGATAGCAAAGATACACCGTGTCGTATTGGTCAAAATTCGCCACCTTGCCGACATAGGCGGGACGCGCATTAGCCTCTTGTTCACTCTTCGCAACTTCGGTACATTCGCGATAATCGGCGGGATAAGGTTCAACCGGCTTTATCTCGAACATATCGGCATCGACATTTTCAGCAATGATATCTGCGGCAATGTGCGTGTTGCCCTTCGCAATGTTGCCGAC
>CAMJNB010000152.1 GCA_946407175.1 uncultured Selenomonadales bacterium
GATCGATAGTGGTTAGATCGATAGTGGTTAGATCGATAGTGGTTAGATCGATAGATCGATAGTGGTTAGATCGATAGATCGATAGTTGACCATCGATCCATCGATCCATCGATCCATCGATCTATTCAATCGGCTGGCAAAGTTCCAAAAGTACGCCGTGCGTTGCTTTGGGGTGAATGAACGCTATCATTTTGTTGCCGGCGCCTTTACGCGGTTTTTCGTCGATAAGGCGAACGCCTTTTTCTTTAAGTTCAGCCAACGCCGCCTCAAGGTTATCAACGCGCAGAGCAATATGCTGAATGCCGCCGCGTCCGCCGTTTTTCTCAATGAATTTTGCAATGGGGCTGTCGGGTTCGGTAGCAACGAGCAATTCAATTTCGCCGTGTTCATGGTCTGCGGTCGTGGGATAAAATGCCGTCGTGACTTTCTGATCCGCTACGGTCTCTTCGCCTGCAGACTCCAAGCCCAAAAGTTTCCAAAATTCGCCGTCAGCCAAATCTGTTGACGCAATACCAATGTGATCTACGCCTAAAATTTTAAACATTAAAAGCCCTCCCAAAAATTATTTATCAATAAAATTCAAAATTTCTTCAGCGATTTTTTCGGGACAATCAATCTCCATTAAATGACGTTCGCCGCCGAGAATTACCGTTTTGGCGTTTTTGGTATTCATTATTGCAAAAATACTGCTGTCAAAATGGTCTTTAAAAAATAAATCTTCAGTGCCGAAAAGATATTCAATCGGAATTGTCATATTTTTGAGCGTTTCGATACAATCTTCTTTTGAATGCCAAATATGCTCAGTGAAATTTGCGGCGTAAGTTGGAACTATTGTAACGTCAATTTTGCCGACGGACGCCATTTCTTCCATTTTAATTTTGAAACCTGTTTCAGGCTTACGCATTGCGGCGCGCATCATTGCTGACGGGTCTCCGCCTGTAAGTAAATTAAACCATTGATTGTCATTTTGTTTGCAGACGTGCGGCGTTAAAAAGTAGCAAGCAAAAGTTTTCAATACTTCGGGATGATTTTTCACAAGATACCAACCCGGTACAGTGCCGTGACATTTTCCAACATAATGAAATTGATTTAAATTCATTGCCTGCGCGAAATTGTAAATGTCTTTACCCCATTGACGCGCCCAATTTATCGAGCCGTCAGAATTAAGTTCATCGCCTTTGCCGTCGAAACGCATTATTACGCCGTAAACGTGATATTTTTCAGCCAATTTTTCAACAACAGGCATAAAAGTATGAAAGAAAAACGCGCCGCAAATTATCACGTCAGAATTATTTTCGCCGCGTTCGCAGTAGGTAATTTCAACGCCGTTATTCAAAATTATATTTTTAGCTTCGCCTTTAATTTTATTTGCGTCCATAGTTTGAATATTCCTTGCTTATTTATGCATATCGCCGGTGTTGATAAAGCGGGAATGGAAACTTAATGCCTCGTCAATAAGGTGCGGCGTGTTAGCTTTCTTCGTAGCGGCAAGAGCGCGTTCGTAGTAATCCAACAAAATCGGACGGTATTCGGGGTGTGCGCATTTGTTGATAATTTCAAGTGCACGGCTACGCGGTTCTTTTCCGCGCAGGTCTGCAATGCCCTGTTCGGTAATGATAATGTCAACGTCATGCTCGGTGTGGTCAATATGTGAACACATAGGAACGACGCTGGAAATTTTACCGCCTTTTGCAAGTGACGGCGTGTAGAAAATTGTAAGGTAAGCATTACGCGCAAAGTCGCCACTACCGCCGATGCCGTTCATCATCTTCGTGCCGCTGATGTGCGTTGAATTGATGTTGCCGTAAATGTCGACTTCCAACGCCGTATTCATTGCGATAACGCCGAGACGGTGAACAACTTCCGGCGAATTGGAAATTTCTTCCGGACGCAGTAAGATATACTTGCGATATTTATCAACATCTTTATAAAATCTGTCCATACCTGCAGGAGAAGGTGAGAAGGCAGTACCGGACGCAATGCGCAATTTGCCCGCGTCGATAAGGTCAAGCATGGCGTCTTGAATGACTTCCGTGTAGACAACGAGGTCTTGCATATCGGATTCGACAAAGCCTTCAAGTACCGCGTTTGCAACGTTGCCGACGCCGGATTGGAGCGGCAGAAGATTTTTCGGCATACGTCCCGCCGCAATTTCGCCGTGCAAAAGTTCCAGCGTGAACGCCGCCATTTTCTTTGAATTTTCATCAATCGGCGAAAGGTCGCGTGTATGGTCTTTAATGTTGCAGGGTACGATAAATTTAATTTTTTCCGGCGTGCAGGGAATGTATGTGGTACCGATTCTGTCATCAGCTTTTACAAGCGGAATGGGCAGACGGTTAGGCGGGTCTAACGGGATATAAACGTCGTGAATGCCTTCCAACAATAAAGGTTGAGTGGTGTTGACTTCTACAATGACGATATCGGCGCTTTGCACGTAGCTTGCCGCGTTGCCTACTGAAGTCGTGGGAATTAAATTGCCTTCTTCGGTTATCGCGCAGACTTCTACAACAGCCGCGTCGATTTTGCCGAGATAACCTGCGCGGGTAAGTCCTGCGGATTCGGAAAGGTGAAGGTCAAGATAATTAACCGTGCCGTCGTTAATTTCGGGACGAAGTTTAGAGTCAGTTTGATAGGGCAAGCGCTGTTTAATGCCTTTGACTTCGGCAAGTGCGCCGTCGAGTTCGGGACCCGTTGACGCGCCTGTCCAAATGTTTACTTGAAAAGGTTCTTTCTTCATACGTTCGGCAAGTGCCATAGGAATTGCCTTAGGATAGCCGGACGCGGTAAAGCCGCTGCAAGCAAGCGTCATGCCGGGCTGTATCCAATTCGCGACTTCTTCAGCCGTTACAATTTTACTTTGCAAATCCTTGTTCCGCACTCTGTCGGTAATATCAATCATACAAGGTTCACTCTCCTTTACAAAATACAACAACTGCTTTTTGTACAACGCAATATTAACACTTACAAAATTTTCCGTCAACAGAAATGTAAGTTACGACGCGCATAAATTTTTTAGCGTGAATGTCAATCTCAAAGTCTATAACTAAGCAAATTTTTTTAGCGGCGGCAGGAAATTTTTATAGGCGTGTAGAAAATTTTGCGGCGAAAAAGTTTTGATTAGATAATTTTTTTTGTAAATTTTGCAAAAGGATTTTGTTATGGCTGATGATTTTGAAAAGCAATTATTGATAACGTTATACAGCTTGAATCGCAATGTAAGCGAATTGAACTGGTCAAATATTTTTCATGACTCAATTAAAGGTTGCGCATGGCTGAACAGTGAACATTTCTCGATAAATCCCGGTCGTTGGGCGGTAGGCTACAATTATTTTTATGCGGTCTTTCGCGTTTTAAATGAGTTTAAGCCGCAAAATATTTTGGAGCTGGGCTTGGGACAATCTTCAAGGCTTATCGGTCAATACGCCAAAACGCATGAAACTTGTCGGCATAACATTGTTGAACACGACGCCGACTTTGTGGAAATGTCACGTAAAAATTTTGACTTTCCCTCTAACACTCAAATAAATGTGGTTGATATTAAAAAAGTTGCAATAAATGTATCAGACGGCAAGGGGGGGGGTACTGACGAAGTCACCGTTTATGATGAGGAAGGCTTTGAAAAAATTGTCGCAGGTCAAAAATTCGACTTTATTTCAATCGACGGACCTTACGGCAGTTCTCCCGTGTCAAGAATTGATATTTTAAACTACCTGCCGCAATGTTTGAATAAAAGTTTTTGTTTGGTTATAGACGACTTTAACCGAATAGGTGAACAGAATACCGCCGCCTTCATAAAAAATATTTTGACGCAGGAAAACATTGCATTTCGTGAAGGCGTTTATTCAGGCAGTAAAGATTTATACTTGCTTGCCTCCGCAAATTTGGCGTGGCTTTGCAGTATGTAGATAAAAAATTTTTTAAGAGGTGAATTTTTAGTGTTAGGTTTAAAAAATCTTTCCGACGGTCTTCTTAACGCGGCTGAAAAAGTTGAGGACCTTAACAGCGCACTTACCGCGAAGAAAAATGCCGTGAAAGAGGCAGTGAACGATAAAATTAACGACGCTAAAGACGCCGTAAGTGATGCCAAAGACGCGGTGTCTGACAAAATTAATGACGCGAAGGAAACTGTTATCGAGACGAAAGAAAATGCCGAAACTGCCATTAAAGGCGCGGCACGAAATCATTTGAAAGCTACGGTTCAAGAGATTAATAAAAACGCCTAATTTAAATTAGTTACAACGCTTAATTTAATATGACAAATTTTGTTAGTTAGGAAATTTTGTTAGCGAGGTAAATTTTATGGACAAAGAAAAAATTCAAAAGATTGTAGCCGAAAAGTTTGACGCGGCATTTAACGCAAGTGACCACCCCAAAAAATTTTACGTGACTGAAAACGGTCGCGGTGTTGTTGACGGCGGAGATCTTTACAACGCGGTAATGAAAGACGTTTTGTGCGTAGTACAGACCGCGCTTGTCGGCATTATTGAAGAGACTTTGAGCGCTAAGCCGCAACCTGCCCCTCAAGCCGAAAAAGTTACCGTCAATAAAAATTCCGCGCAGGGTAAAGATAAGCGAAAGTAATTCGGAGGTGTGAACCTTTTGGGCAGAGAAAAAATTGGCACCGATGAAGAGCAAAATACTTCTGCACGTCAAAAATTAGGCAGGCGCGTCGTCGGCAAAGTTCGCGATTCAGTCAGCGATGACGATACCGAACGCGGTCAAGAATCTTCCGGCGAACAATCTTTCTTAGGCGGAGTACTTGAAGCTGTGATGGATATCGTAGGCGAAG
>CAMJNB010000153.1 GCA_946407175.1 uncultured Selenomonadales bacterium
ATCATTTCATCAAGAACCGCCCAGTCAGATGTTCTTGATGAGGCGGGAGATTATGAAGGCTTGCTTGATGAAAATATCCGTGTTATCGGCACGAAGGTTTTCACAAAGAGCGGCGTAGTTCAAGGTAAAGTTTCAGAGATTTTCATTTCCGAAGACGGCAAAATTGAAATGTGCGAAATTAAGGACAACACCGGCGCTATCGGTGAAATTCCTTCCGACAAAATTTCTATCTTCGGCAAATTGGTTACGGTCATTGAAACTGAGGCGGAAAAAAAAAACCTGAATCAGTAGAAGAACCGCCGGTTGAAGAATCAGAAGTACCTTCCGCAGAAAATGTCGAACCGGTAGAAGAACCCGCGCCGCAAGTCGAGGCAATTACGCCGATTGAAGAAGATAACGCGGAACCGGCGGAAGGTGAACCAACTGAAACGCCTGAACCTGCCGAACCTGCTGAAAATGTTGAACCTGCCGAAGTTGAAAATACTGAACCTGCAGAAGAAAAACCGGTAGAAATTACCGCGCCGCCTGCAGAGGAAGAATCGGTAAAAAGCAACACGAAAGTCACTCAACAGGCAGAGGCATTGAAAGCGGCATTGAGACGTGCACAGGCTAATCAAAAAGGCGGCGCAAAACCCCAGCCAGGTCGTACCAATCCGACGGCTAAAAAACCTACCGACAAGCCGGTTGAGGACAGACGCCGCGCAATGTTACTCGGCAAAAAGGCGGCACGTACCATTACGGCGGACAACGGCGAAGTTATTGTAGAATCCGGCGCCGAAATTACCGAAGAAGTTTTGCAAAAAGCTAAACTCTCCAACAAATTCATTGAACTTTCCATGAACTACACGCCGTGATTTAATTCAATCGGTTAAGCACTAATATAAATAAATTATTTCAAGACAATCTGCGCGATTGTCTTTTTTTGTGCGTAAAATAAATTCTTGCACGTCAACGCAGAAAATAGTAAAATTCGCAAAATGGAATTATTTTGGTCTTTTTCAGAAACGGGTGAAAAAAATGTTGGATTTAAAAGCGGCAATAAAAAAAGCTGAAACGAAATGCGGGAAAAAAGTTGCGACAGCAAGGGACTGCGGCGACAAGTGGATTTTTACGTTTGACGAATCGGAAGGAAAGAAGAGTACCGCACCAATGTTTGTTTTTAAAGAAAACGATCGCTCGGAATATTTTTTCATTGATGATTCTGAAAACGCATTGCACGGCGGAAAAAGTGTAGAACTGCCGGTGCGTGAAGATTAGTTGTCGAAATTTTTATCGACAACTTAATTTAGAAAGGGGGCGCAAAAGTTGGTGGAAATTTATAAATCACAAGAATCGGGACACCTTGAAGAATTGACGCTGAAAACGTTGGAAAAAGGCGCGTGGATAAATATAGTGGACCCTACGCCGTACGAACTGAAAGAAGTCAGCGACGTGACGAATGTGGAGCCGGACTTTCTGCGCTCTGCACTCGACGAAGAGGAACGCTCGCACATTGACGTTGAAGACGAATCCATAATGATTTTGACCAACGTCCCCATTGTCTACGACGAAGAAAGTTACGATACTTTACCGCTGTCGGTTATCTTGACGAAAAAATATATTATCACGGTATGCCTTGAAGAAACGCCGGTAATTGCCAGCTTTAACCAACGTACCGCCCGCCTTTTTCATACATACAAGCGCACGCAGTTTTTGTTTGAAATTTTGTACCGCTCGGCAACTTTCTATCTGCGCTACCTTCGCCAAATTAATAAGCTGTCTGACGAAATTGAAGATCAACTGCGCCAATCCATGAGAAATAACGACATTTTAAGATTAATGGAATTGCAAAAGGGTTTGACCTACTTTAATGCGGCACTGCGCTCCAATGACGCGGTACTTGAAAAAATTATGCGCCTTCGTACGAATAAAACGGTTGACGGCATTTTGGAAATGTACGAAGAGGACGAAGACCTTTTGGAAGACGTTATAATTGAAAATAAGCAGGCGCGTGAAATGGTTGAAATGTACAGCCAAATTCTTTCGCAAATGGCGGATATTTTTTCGTCAATCATTTCAAACAATCAAAATAAGGTTATGAAATTTTTGGCGGCTGTGACAATTATTATCGCGGTGCCGACGGTTATCGCCAGCTTTTTCGGTATGAACGTTCCCGTACCAATGGAAGGCAAAGATTACGGCTTTGTAACGGTTATGATTATTGCAACAATCGCGTCAACCATTGCGTCATATTTCTTTTGGAAAAACCGAATGTTTTGAGTGAATTAAGAATGTAGCAGCTCCAAGCTTCAAGCTCCAAGTTTCAAGCTCTAAGCTCTAAGCTAATTATGGAAGAGGGATTTTTAAATGTGGAGAGGACTTTACACGGCGGCAACAGGAATGATTACTGAAACGAAACGCACTGACGTTATTGCGAACAACCTTGCCAACGCCGCGACTACCGGCTATAAACGCGACCTTACCGTTCACCGCGAATTTGAACCTATGCTTGTCAAGCGAATAAATGACGACGCGGACGGCGGCACGGTCGGCATGACAGGCGGCGGTTTCAGCATTCTCGGCAACTTGGGTACAAGCAGTGACGACGTGACGAAGATTAAAGGTTTCAGCGTTGAAAATGAAAATTCGCAAAATCAAGGTATCGGGCGCGTAGGTTTAGGCGATTACATTTCTGAAATTGCCGTTGACCATGAGCAAGGTCCACTTGAATCGACGGGAAATATTTTTGACTTGGCGATAAGCGGTCCCGGCTTTTTTGTGTTGCAAACTCCCGCCGGTATTCGTTACACTCGAAACGGTGCTTTCACTCGTACGCAGGACGGTCTTTTACAGGACATTCGCGGCTACAGCGTACTTGATACGAACGGCAACGCGGTTACCATTCCGCGCAATGTTTCAAGCGACAGAGTTATCATAACCGGTGACGGCACGATTTACGCGGCGGATCAGCAGAATCAGCCGCAACGCAGATTAACTCAAATTCGGTTCGTGCAGTTTAATAATCGGCGTGCAGTTCAAAAGCAGGGCAATAATCTTTTCTATGCCGTCACTGACAATAACGGCAACGTAGCACAGCCGCAACAGGCTACCGGCACCATTCTTCAAGGTATGCTTGAAAAGGCTAACACGCAAATTGTAAATGAAATGGTTGAACTCATTCACAATCAGCGTATGTACGAAGCCGGCGCTAAGGCTGTCACGACGCAAGACAGTATGCTTGAATCCTCCGTCAATCAGGTTGGACGTCTCACCTAAGCTGAGGTAATTTAAAGCTAAGATGAGGTGATATAAAATTAAGCAGAGGTAATTTAAAATGAAGACTTTAAAATTTTTTTCGCTAAGTCTTTTAATCGCCGTTATAACCTTCTGCGCGGCAGGTACGGCATTTGCGGCAAGTGCTGATGATATGAATGCAGAGGCAGTACAGCTTTTAAATCAACTTCGCAGAGAACACGGGCTTAATGCGTTGAGTTGGAATCCAAATTCCGATTTACAAAAAGCCGCGCAGTTACGCGCACGTGAGATTGAAGAATATTTCAGCCATACACGTCCCGACGGCTCAGACTGTTTCACAGTATTCAAACAGTTCGGCTTAAGCTACCATGCTTGTGGCGAAAACATTGCTTACGGCACGAATCTTTCACCTGCCGGAGCTATGAGACTTTGGACAAATTCGCCGGGACATTACAAAAATATGGTTAAGCCGGACTTTCGCGAAGTCGGTTTGGCTTGCCATGTAAGCGGCGATTTAATTTACTGGGTACAGCTTTTCTACACGCGATAAAAATTTAACTTACAATTCTATTAAGTCATTTTATAATTTGCGTAACTTAAGAAACCAAAAAGCACTCCGCAGGTTAAACGGGAGTGCTTTCAGAAGTCGAGGCAAGCGGTTGCCGTTATGGTAGGGAAATTTTTTTAATGTGGTCGGACGCCTATAGCGTGTCGGGCTTAGGCGGCTGTTCCGCTTGTGGCGAGGAGTATCGCGCCTGCTATCGTTATGACACGAATGATGAACTTAATCGCACGTATAACATAAATTCAGCCGTTAGCAACGGCTATTTTTTTTTGTCAAAATTTTTAAGAGGTTTTAAAACTGTTTTTGTGTATCTATTGTGGTAAAAAATGTACCTACAAGGTAACTGCACGGTAAAATTTATCTGCTATACTATGAAAGGGTGATCACCTTATGAATGAAAACGAATCCGGTATAAAAAATGATTGCAGTGAAGAACTTAGGTGTATAGGATTGCGCATAGCATATTTCCGCAAGTTTAGAAATATTACACAAGCTGATTTGGCAGAGAAAGTTTGTATCAACAAAAATTATTTGTCACATATTGAAAGCGGCTCTGCAAATAAAGCTGTGTCTTTGCCGGTACTTATTCGCATTGCCCAAGCACTTAAAGTAGATTTATCGGTACTTACAAATGTATCCGATTGTCAAAACAATGAACTGCGTAATTTTGTAAGGGAGGTGAAAGAGACGTTTGAAGAAATGAAGGCACTCAATGAGGAGCTTGATGACTTCATACGCCAAATGAAAACTTTCGACGAATTGTAATAAAACTGTAATAAAAATTAAGATGATGAAAAGGATGATTTTATGTACACAATAGAACTTGATACAGATCCCGTTGAATTGGGATTTGACCCTAAAGAAGTTACGCGCAAGGAGGACGGTACTTACGTCGTTACGCGAAAATTTTTTCACGTTGTCGTTTGGGATCCTTATGACGAAAACATTGGCGGCGAGGCATGGTGTCCTTGTTCGCATGAAGT
>CAMJNB010000154.1 GCA_946407175.1 uncultured Selenomonadales bacterium
ATATTTATGAATGCGACGTGGTAATAATTGCGTCGGGTATGAACAGGCGCAAGTTGCCTTTGCCGGAGGAAAAAACTTTTGCGGGACGCGGCGTCCATTACTGCGAACTCTGCGACGGGCATATGTATCAAGACAAAATCATTGCGGTTATGGGCGGCGGCAATGCGGCTGTCGACGCGGCTAATTTCTTGACAAAGTACACAAACAAGTTATACTTGATTCACCGTTCCGAATTCCGCGCAGATGAATTTTCTCAAAAACGCTTGAAAGAAAATCCCAAAGTCGAAATTATGTTGCAGACGGAAATTAAAAAACTTCACGGCAAGGGACGCCTTGAAAGCGTTGACATACTCGACAAGAAAACCGGTGAAACTAAAAATATTGCGATTGACGGCATTTTTGTAAATATCGGCGTTGAACCGAATACAAAACTTTTCGCGGGGCAAATTGATATGAGTGAAAGCGGCAGGATTATTGCCGGCGAAGATTGCAGGACGAATGTTGACGGCGTATTTGCGGCGGGTGACGTGCGTGAAAAAGAAATTCGCCAGCTCACCACTGCGGCGGCTGACGGTACGACGGCGGCTCTTCTTGCCGAAAAATATTTGGCGAAATTAAAAGCATAAAAAAAAAGCTACATTGACTAAAAGAACCCTGCGTGCTAAGATTTACTCAATCAAAATCACTTAGCAAGGCGCAGAGTTTTTTTTATTTCCCAATTTTACAACGCTTGCGCTTTGTTTGTCAATACGAAAGGCGGGAGCGTTTATGGAAGTATTCGGCGTAGTTTATCTCATCCTTAACTTGGTCAACGGCAAAAAGTATGTCGGGCAAACTGTTAAAACGGTGGAAAGGCGATTCAGTCAACATGCATGTCAAAATACGTTTATCGGCAGGGCGATTCGCAAGCACGGCAAGGAAAATTTTCGTTATGGCGTAATTAAAAGTTGCGCGTCAAAATCGGAAATGGACTATTGGGAAAAATTTTTTATAAAAACCTTGAAAACTAAATCGCCGGTGGGGTATAATCTTACAGACGGTGGCGAAGGAACTGTCGGATTAAAACGTAAGGGCGTTCCAAAATCTCCGCAACACCGCATGAAAATTGCTTTGGCTCAGCATAAAATTACTCCATTTCAAAATTTACTGACCGAAATTAACAAGAGGCAACTCAAATATTTTGAAATGGCGGAACTTTTGGGATTATCGAGTGTTAATATTTCCAACAAAATGCGCGGCAGATACCATTTCACTGAAAAAGATGTGGCTAAACTTGTTGAAATTTTTGATCTTCCCGCAGAATATTTAATGAAACGAACGGACTGTCTTCCGGCAACAATATCAAAAGAAGAGGGGATTTTAAAAGTTTCTTTAAGTAGACGTGGTTATAGCCCTTTCAAAAATCTGCAGAGCGAAATGAACAAGAAGAATATCACATATAGAGGATTATCTAGGCTTACGGGAATTGACAGTTCAGGTATTGCTCTCCGAATGAAGGGTAAGGTTAAATTCAAGGCAAACGAAATAGAAAAGCTGGTTGAACTTTTCAATTTGCCTGCTGAATATTTGTTACAAGAAACATTTTAAAGGAGGGAATTTTTATGGTGAAAATATTTTCGTTTAATGGCTGCCCTTACTGCGATAAAGCAAAAAGATATCTCCAGTCAAAAGGCGTGGCGTATGAAGTTCATGACGTTGAGCTTAATCCGGAAGATGCCGAAGCTTGCGAAAAACTTACCGGCGACACTGCGGTACCGGTTATTACGGCTGACGACAAAAATTACGTCTTGGGCTTTGACAAGGCGAAAATTGATGCTTTACTTGGGCTCTAAAATTCGGAGGAATTTTCAATGGGTATTTATGATTTCACCGTGAAAACCAATCGCGGCGTTGAAAAAAATTTGGGCGACTACAAAGGCAAAGTTCTTGTTATCGTCAACACGGCAAGCAAATGCGGCTTTACCCCGCAGTTCAAAGAGTTGCAGGAACTTTACGACAAGTACAAGGATAAAGGCTTGGAAATTCTCGGCTTTCCGTGCAACCAGTTCGGCGCGCAGGAACCCGGCACTAATGAGGAAGTTCAAACTTTTTGCCGCGCTAATTACGGCGTGAAGTTTCAGATTTTTGAAAAAGGCGACGTACGCGGCGATACGGCACAACCGCTTTTCAAGTACTTGACCGCGCAGAAAAAATTTGAAGGCTTTGACGAGTCTCATCCCATTGCCAAACCGCTTATGGACGCGCTTAAGAAAAATTTCCCTGAATATCTTGAAGGCGACGGCATTAAGTGGAACTTCACGAAATTTTTGGTTGACCGTGAAGGCAACGTGGTGGCGCGTTTTGAGCCGACGACAACTCCCGCGTCAATGGCAAAAAATATCGAAGCGCTTTTATAAATAGCTTGGAGCTTAGAGTTGACTAACCGTTCGTCTTATGGCGGCGGTATTTTTTTTGAGGTTATGACTGAAAAAATTTCTGTCTACATTCACATTCCATTCTGCGCGGCAAAATGTCACTACTGCGCCTTCAACTCGAAAGTGGAGCCTGCTAACCTGCGCGAAAGTTACATTGACGCGCTTGTTGCCGAAATTAAAAATCGCGCTGATTTTTCAAATTGTGTCACGCTGTATTTAGGCGGCGGCACTCCAACTATTTTGACACTGAATCAGCTTGAAAAAATTTTTAACGCCGTACAAAAAAATTTTCGCATTGACGTAAATGCCGAAATTACGATTGAGGCGAATCCCGGTACCGTCGACAAAAATTTTCTGCGCGGACTGCGTGAACTCGGCTTTAACCGAATAAGTCTCGGCGTGCAAAGTTTTAATGACGCGCTTTTAAAATTTCTCGGCAGGATACACACTTCACGAACGGCGATTGATACCGTGACGACGGCGCAAAATTTTTTTGATAACGTAAGCTTGGATTTAATGTACGGTCTGCCGCAACAAAGTTTAACCGACGTAAAAGCCGATGTGCAACGCGCCGCCGATTTAAACGTAAACCACATTTCAATTTACGGCTTGGAAGTTGAGGAAGGTACAAAATTTTTTCAACTGCACGAAGAAGGCAAGCTTAACCTGCCGGATGAAAATATTTGCGGCGATATGTACGATTACATTACGGCGACACTGCCGCGTTTAGGTTATGCGCGGTACGAAGTCAGCAACTTTGCTAAGGCGGTTTTTGAAAGCCGTCACAATATCGGTTACTGGACAGGCAGAAAATATTTCGGTTTCGGCGCCGGTGCTCACTCTTATACCGGTGCAATGCGTACGTCCACTGTTGCCGACGTTGAAAGTTACATTAAAAAAATTCGCGCAGGTTCTGACGTTTCGCAACTTGAAGAGGTTGTCACGAAAACTGCGGCGATTGAAGAATTTTGCTTTTTAGGTTTACGTATGACTGAAGGCATTGACGCGAAAATTTTTAGCGAACGATTCGGCGAAAATATTTTTGACGTGTACAAAAATGTTATAGAAAAAAATTTGCGGCTGGGACTGCTCGACATAAGCGGCGACAAGATTTTTTTGACTGCACGCGGTATGAAGTTGGGCAACGTCGTCTTTGCAGATTTTCTTCTGTCGTAATCGAAATATAAAGCCTTGACATAAGTCGGGGCTTTTTTTTATTGTATGAATGTTGTAGAATAACGCGCATTAAGGAAGGGATTTTTATTTGACAAAAAAGAAAATTGAGTTTGCAGACGCCGATGAGACGCGCTCGGTGCTGGGAGATCGCGACGAATTTTTACAGGCGATTGACGCAAAGTTTAACTGCAAAATTTTCAGCAGGGGAAATTTTATCGAACTTAGCGGCGACGATGACGAAGTTGCACGCGCGGAAAAAGTTATCGCCGAATTGCAACGGCTTTATCAAGGCGGAAATGTTATCACGATGAATGACGTTGCCGCCGCAATTAAACTTATAAAGACTGACCGCGCAGAGGTAATGCGCAAAATGTTCGGCGAAACGCTTATAGTCACGGCGAAGGGTACGCATATTCACGCCAAAAGTGTCGGACAGCAAAATTATATTGACACGATGAAAAGCCACGTCGTAACTTTCGGCATTGGTCCTGCAGGTACCGGCAAAACTTTTTTGGCAGTGGCAATGGCGGCGTACTATCTGCGCGTGCGTGAAGTGAAAAAAATTATTTTGACACGTCCCGCCGTTGAGGCAGGTGAACGCTTGGGATTTTTGCCCGGCGACATGCAGGAGAAAGTGGATCCGTACCTACGCCCGCTCTATGACGCATTGCAGGAGATTTTGGGCTTTGATATGTACCAAAAATTTTTTTCGCGCGGCATTATAGAAATTGCGCCGCTTGCGTATATGCGCGGACGTACTTTGAGTGACGCATTTATAATTTTGGACGAGGCGCAGAATACTACAAGCCAACAGATGAAAATGTTTTTGACGCGACTGGGTTTCGGTTCACGTATGGCGGTGACGGGAGATTTGACGCAGATTGACTTGCCGCGCGGCGTGAAGTCGGGATTGGCGGAGGCTGTAGAAATTTTAAAGGCGGTTAAAGGTATCGGCATTTGTGAACTTGATTCGAGTGACGTTGTACGCCACGAAATTGTTTCAAAAATCATTGAAGCGTATGAGGGGTTAGCTTAGAGCTTAGAGCTTTCAGCTTTTAGTCTTTATGACAGAGGTTTAATTAATGAACGTTATAATAAGCATTGAACCGGACACTTTGGCGGTTGAAGATTACATAGAAACTGAAATTATTCGTGCGGCGGAATTGGCAGGAAAACTCTACGGCGCCG
>CAMJNB010000155.1 GCA_946407175.1 uncultured Selenomonadales bacterium
AGGCTATCAATATCAAAGATGTACCTTTGGCATTACAGTTCGCAATGGCGGCGAAGGCAGGATATATCGCGCCTGAAATTGCTGATTACTTTGTTAAAGCTATGATTCAGCAGTTAGCACCGGAATTAGCCGCGCAAATGCAAATGCAAGCACAAACGCCGACAATGCCGCCTGAACTTCAACAAATGCAGGAGCAAATGCAACAGCAAGGCGAAGAAATGTCACCTGAACAGGCAGACCAACTCTTTGCACTTTCGCAGATGATGAACGGTCAACCGAATCAGAATCAAGGTGGCGCATTGACACAAGCGGCAACAGAATCACTAATGCGCGGTATGTCGCCTGCCGTTTAGAAAGGAGCGGTACTGATGATAAAAAACATATTGATTGATGCCGTAAATTATCGCGTGGAAATTACCGACGAAAGAATCATTGTTGACGGGCAGGAGTGCGGCGCTGATGTCGATTATAATCTTGCTTTGATTCGTTTGAGTGACAAGATAGGTGAAGGTACAAAGGCTAAATTTTTAATGCACGAAATTTTTCACGCCGTACTGAACGAACGTGGTATGTTTGATGAATCACAAAATGAAGCACTTGTAGAAGAATTGGCGGCGGGAACAATTAACCTTATTCGCGAAAATCCTAAGTTGATAGATTTTTTGAGAGGTGATAACCTTGACGCCGATTAAAGACATAATAAAAAAAATCCGCATTGCCATTCACGACGAGGACGCGATTAACTACGATGAACGCGACATTTTGAATGTTGTCAACGCGGCTATGAGATTTATCCGACGAACAATAGCCGAGATACAGCCCGAACTGATTATGACAACTTCAGCGGGAATTTTGCAGGCGGGTAACGATACAATTAAACTGCAACATATTCCTATTAAAATTGTCGAACTTACGGCAGGTGATAAAGTCATTTCGTCGACAGAGCACTTTGCAAGCAAGAAAGTTCGCTCCAACTTCGACAAAGTTTTCGGCAACGCTACGAGAATTTATTCGCGCTACGACACAAAGATTTTCGATGAAAGACCGCTTGAAGAAACAAATTTTCAGCACATACGGCGAAAGTCGGCGGAAGGTAAGCCGCATTGGTTTTACCGTGAAGGCTTGAAAAATTTGAAGGTGTATCCTAAGCCGAAGAAAGAAACCGCCTACACGGTGCGGATGATTGATGACATTGAAGAATTGAAGTTGCACGATTCAACGCCGTTTATGAGTGAGTTTGATGATTTTCTGATAGAGTACGCGACAATTCGCCTTTCAATTTCAAATGAATATGATATGACGCAGGAACAACAGATTTTTGCCAACATACACGCGCAGATTTCACAGCTTTTAATGCCTCCACCTGCCGGTGTAATGGTTCGCGGTTATTGGTAAGGCAGGTGATTGAAATGGATATTCCGATTAAATTTCGTGGTAAAGATATTGCAACGGACGAATATGTTTACGGTGACAAAATAGTTCAAGGCGTGCTTTATCAGCGAATCGGTAGAACGCTTGTAAAAAACGGTAGTGTACAGCAGTTAGCCGGTTATGATAAAGACGGCAACGAAGTTTACAAACGGTCGTGGTGGTTAAAATGAAACTTTCGACAAAACACGGTGAACAGCAAACTACCGTAGCCCGTGCAGATTTTACAGGCGGCTTGAACACTTCCGCACAGGTTGACGCCGTTGACGAGAATCAATTAGCTGAATGCGTGAATATGGACGTTGACGCGGCGACAGGACGTCTGCGCACGGTAGAAGGCACGGTGGATATCTTGAGTACTGAAATATTTGCCGTTGTCTACGATTCTATTAACTCTTTGATGTTGGTAATTGACGGCAACAAAAAAATCCGCATTGCAGATTTCAGCGGCAATATCAATTCCAATTCAATCGGCACGCTTAGCGGTGAACTCTATCCCAAATACTGCACGTGGGAAGACGGGGTATTAATTGCAAGCGGCGGACACCTGCAATATTTTAACGGCGGCGAAATTGTTACGATAGACACGCAGAACGCCGATGACGTTTTTGTAAGGTCAGGACGAGTGATAATTTATTCCGGCAGTAGGATTTTTTACAGTGGCGTCGGTGATGAAAAAGATTGGTGGCAAGATAATAACCGTGAAAACAGTTCAAAGTTTGTTGAGGTCGGTTACAAGGACGGCGGCAACTTCATAGGTCTTGCGTCACTTTCCAATGACATTGTGGCGATAAAGGATAATCGGCGCTGTTACAGATTGACGGGAGAATTTCCCGAATGGCAAGCGGTTGAAATTGCGAATCAGCTTGAATGCAAAGGCAGGCGGAGCTATTGTGTGGTAGGAGACGAAGTTTTTGTACTCGGCAGTGACGAAGTGCAGATGATTCAAAATTCAATGTACGGCAACATAAAGCCTGAAGATATCGCCGCGCAAGTTAAATCCGAAATTCACCGTTTACCTGCCAATGCACAAGTGCGATACCTGCCACCGCTTTTTCAAGTTTGGTGTATCAGTCGTGACGGCTACATTTTGGTTTACGATACTAGGTTCAAGGCGTGGTTTAAGCGGCAGTTTAACAGTGACGTTTTGGACGTTTTCAATGTCGGCAATGAAGTCTACGTCGTCAAGCCGGACAGAGTGTCGAGGTTGGACAAAGGCTCTTTCAAAGATAACGGCGAATGGTTAAGCTGGAAATTCCTTGCACAGAGAATGGTAAGCCACCACGATTTTTTGTTGAAACGTACAAAAGTTTCGGTGACGATGCTGAACAGTGAAAGGTACAACGGACAAATTTTCTGCGGCAAAGTTGTTCTGCCACTTCCAATACCTAATCGCGCTATGAAGATTTTTGAAGATGATTCGCCGATTTACCGCAATAAGACTAAGCTTGACGGTCACAGCAGGATTAGAGGACATACCTTGCCGCAACCGCCGAATGACAAAATCTTTTGGAGTGAAGAGCCGCTACAAGATAACCGCCACAAAATTTTTGCCAACAATACTTTTGAGCTACAGAGTAAAAATTATTTTCGCAGTCACTACCTTGACATAGGTGGACAGGGTACCGGCGGCAGATTCATTTTGCAGAGTATTGTAATGGATATCGCCGAAGTTTAGAAATATTATGACGCCTTCGGGCGATTTTTTTATTTGAAGAGGTGATAAAAATGACACAAGAAGAATGGAACAACGCGGCAAGAAATTCAATGTTTGCAAGAATGCCAAATGGCGCTTATCCGCGCAGGTCAATCAATAACGGCTACTCAACTGCGCCGCCGACATACAATCCTTATTCCGTGCAGTTTAGGCGGTCAGATTATAATCAGCCTATGCAAAGTTATCAGACGCCGCCGATAAATCAAGCCTTAACATTAACACCGCAAAGTCAAACTGATTATGTCCAAACTACAAACGCGTACGGGCAACCGGTGAGAGTACCTACAAATGCACTTTCACAAGCCGCCGAATATGCTCCTGACGTTTTAAAGTGGGGGGCAGGTCAACTTGCAGAAAACGCATTAATAAGAGGATTAACGGGAAAATCAGCAGGAGATTGGGCGATGTTAGGTTTGAGGAAAGTTGCACCAAAGGTAGGTGGAGCATTAGTTGGAGGTCCTATTGGCGCTGTTCTGCCGTGGGTACCGGATGCAGTCGAAGGGATTAAATATTTGGCGTCTACACCTACAGCCAAAACTTTAGGCAATGGAATTAGACACGTGATAAATTGGGGGTTATAAAAATGGCAAAATGGGAGCCTAAATATCCTATAGTGTATGCAAGCAACGGTGACGATATCGACCGAATGGCGCAGAAGGTGAAGGCGGAATTTGAATTGATCTACGTGCTTTTAAATGCGTTAAGACAAAATTTTCCGCTCAAAAGTGAACCTAAGGATACGTTGCCTTTTCAGTGGTATGTAGATGTTTCAAACGGCAAGATTTATATTCGCAACTCGAAAGACGACGGCTGGAACGTGGTAGGCGATATCGACAAAGATTATTTTGGCATAACGGCAGAGAATATCGGCGCTGTTGAAAATGACGGCACGATAGGCAAATTTTCTTCCGGTGATGTCAAGGATATGCCGAAAAAAGCTGATACCAATGATATTTACTTTGCACTTGATGAACACCGCCTTTACTATTTTACGGGAACTTCGTGGCGCGTATTTTTAAGCTTGAACTTTAACGATATCGTAGACTATGAATCATACTGCGTACTGCGTGATGAGGTAGGTTACAATGGCAAGGATAAGGTTTTGAGATTGGACGCGCAGACAGGTAAAGGCAACATTGATATCAGCGGCAGTGCAGATAAAATTTTCGGCTACAACGTGGAGATATCGAATCTTCGCGACGGACAAGTTTTAGCCTTCGACAATGCAAAGTCTAAGTGGACGAATAAGCCTAAAGACGCTTTGACAAGTGCAGATGTTTCAGCTACCGGCGCGGCAAATAAAATCGTGCAGGCGGACAACTACGGTTTTGCTCACGTCTCAATTACCGGCAGTGCGTCAATCGTAGGCGGCATTAAGGTTGATACGTCTAATCTTGCCGATAAAAAAGTTATGGCGTACAGCGCCACCAATAAAGACTTTGAAATTGCGGACACGATATCGGCGGACATTACAGGCAGTGCGAAAAAGTTTAACGGCATAAGCATTGACGCAAGCAATTTGGTTGACGGACAATTTTTGAAGTATAAGGCAAGCACAAAAACTTTCATTTCCGATACCGCCGAATATCTTAACGAAGATGACGTTTCTGAAAG
>CAMJNB010000156.1 GCA_946407175.1 uncultured Selenomonadales bacterium
CGATTAAAATATCAACCAAACCTGCGCGGACTTTTTGTAAGGTAACACGTTGTTCCTTCGGCGTGCGGAATCGGCAAATTACGTCGACCGTCGGCATAAAGCCTTTGAATCGCTCTGAAAAAGTTTGGTAGTGTTGTTGCGCCAGTACGGTTGTAGGTACGAGCATTGCAACCTGCTTACCGTTGACTGCCGCTTTGTATGCCGCGCGAATGGCAACTTCAGTTTTGCCGAATCCTACGTCGCCGCAAATCAGCCTGTCCATAGGGCGTGCACTTTCCATATCGGCTTTAACTTCGTTGACGGCTTTGATCTGTTCCAATGTTTCTTCGTAGGGGAAATTGTCTTCAAAATCAATTTGCGTCACGTCGTCCGGTGCGTAAGCAAAACCTTTCGCCGCCAATCTTCGCGCATAAATTTCAATCAGCTTTTCGGCAATATCCTCAACTGCCGCCGCCGCCTTTGACTTTGCACGCGCCCAATCGCCGGTATTTAATTTCGACAAAACCGGTACGGCATTTTCACCGGCAATATATTTTTGCAAGCGGTTGACTGATTCTGTAGGCAGGTAAATTTTATCGCCGCCGCCATACTGCAGGTGCAAGTAGTCACGCCTTATGCCGTCAAGTTCCAGCGTCTCAATGCCTAAATATTTTCCGATACCGTTGGTAGGGTGAACTACGTAATCGCCGACGCGAATTTCGCTGAAATGTTTAATCGTGTCACCTGCGTACTTAGGTTTATTGCGCCGCTTTTCACGCTGACTGCCGAAAATATCTTTTTCCGTGATGACGGTGACATTGGCGCCGGGAAATGTAAAGCCTTCGCCGAGCGTGCCGCTTTTTAATATAATCTGTTCGCCGACATCAAGATTATGCGCCGCGAAAAAGTTTTTAATTCTCTCCAACTTTTTTTGTATCGTGAAGAGAATGAAAATTTTTCTTTCAAGTTTAAGTTGCGCCTTGACTTCCGACATAAAAAAATCAAGTTGCGCGTTGAATGAAGGTACCGGCAAATGGTTGACACGTACGGCGTCGGGCTGAATAAATTCATTTGTACCGAGTGCCTCAATGAAGATAGCTTGTAGTTTACTCTTAACGCCTAACTCTTCATTCTTAACTACAATATCGTCGAATGAAAAAATTTTTTGCCTAAGTTCGGGGTCTTCCCTAGTCAAGGCGTCGATTTTCTCTTTAAGCCGCGCAGGTTCATCAAATATCACTTTCTCCGCGCAGGTTGTGACCGGTTCAAAGTTCGCGCCTTCAACTTCACTAACCTCAGTTTCATTAACCGGCAGAATCGTCACGGCGTTGAGATTTTTCACCGAGCGCAGTGTTTCTCTGCTGAGTTCGCGAATTGAATCGATAACTTCATCATAAAATTCAATGCGAAAAGGTGACTGCAGGTTAAGTGGAAACACGTCAACAATGCCGCCTCGTACGCTGAATTTGCCTATCGCGTCAATTTCGTCCGCGCGTTCGTAGCCGAAATTTACAAGATCATTTAAAAATTTTTCACGCGACAGATTTTGTCCGTGACTAACTTTAATCTGCGAATGCGAAAAATTTTCACGCGAAAAATCTTTTTTAACTACGGCAACCGGCGACGTCAAAACTACGATTGATTCTCCGTTCAAAAGCCGCGTCAAAATTTCAAGGCGTCGTGCCTTTCGCTCTAAGCCTACAATACCTGCGCGGACGCCGAATAAATCTGCTTCGGGAAATTCCATAACTTCGACGTTCGGAAGAAATTCTTGCAAGTCCGACTGCCACGCGGGAATTTTTTCTTTCTCGGCAATGATTATCGTAGGACGGGGATTTTTTTTCAGCGCCGCCGCAATTACCGCAACTTTCGCCGTGCCTGAAAGTCCCAAAATTGAAAAGTCATCTTGCCGCGAAAATTTTTGTATGACTGCAGAAATTTCTTTGTCACTTGCAATTAATTTTAAAATTTCATCCATAAAAAAGCCGCTACCCCTCCTTAGTAAATAGCTGTTAGCTTTTAGCGATTAGCTTTTAGCTGTTAGCTTTTAGCATCAAAAAATTTTAAGCCGTCGCCTTCCAATGCGTCCCTGAGCGCTTGCATAAAAATGGGACCGGGATCGGGCTTTATTGAATAATAATTCGGCACGTTTTCAATGTACAAGCCGCTTGCACGCGCCGCAACCTGCTGATAATGTCCAAAGACGTATTCAATCGCGGGATATTTTTCGCGCAGGTAACGAATCAATTCAATATTCGCCTGCAACTGCGCTTGAGTTAAGTCCTCGACATTTCCGACGCCGCCGACATTTTCAATGCCGATTGCGCACCAGTTATAACCGATTGCGTGCCGCGCCAAATAATTTTCCAGCATAGTGCGGTAAATCGTGCCGTCCCTGTCCACAATGAACTGCGAAGAGACATTAACCGTGCCGTCGCCGCGCGTTTCGTCATAAAAAGTGTAGTACGCCGATTCCCATGTATCGCCCGCCGTCCAATGAACAACTACAGCCTTAGGTTCAATCGTCGTTGCGACAAAGCCGTAATGCGTCAGCGAATATTCTTCAGTAAGTTTGGCGCGATAGTCATTCCATAAAACCGGCTTGTCAATTATATTCGGCGCGGCATTTACCATTGATGCCAAAAATAAAATCTGCGCGATTACCGCAATAAAAATTTTTTTCATATTGTTCAACCTCCATTTACAGACTACAAAAAGCCCGCCGCAAATTTTGTGACGAGCTCTTTTTTATTCATTCAAAGTTAAATTTTAGTCGCGTTAAATTTTAGAGTTGAGGACCTGCCGGTACAAGCGCTTTACCTGCCACGTTGTATTCGTACTTCTTAAAGTTTTTGATAAAGCGTTCGGCAAGGTCTTTCGCCTTTCTATCCCATTCAGAGGGGTCTGCGTAAGTGTCGCGCGGGTCAAGAATTTCAGTTGCAACGCCTTCAAGCTGTGTGGGAACTTCAAGGTTAAAGATTGCAATTTTCTTTGTAGGCGCGGTTTTAATTGCTCCGCCCAAAATCGCGTCGATAATGCCGCGCGTATCTTTAATGGAAATGCGCTTGCCGCTGCCATTCCAGCCGGTATTGACAAGGTAAGCTTGTGCGCCGCTCTTTTCCATACGCTTAACCAATTCTTCCGCGTACTTTGTGGGGTGGAGTTCAAGGAATGCTTGACCGAAACACGCGCTGAATGTAGGCGTAGGCTCGGTAATGCCGCGTTCGGTACCTGCCAATTTCGCCGTAAAGCCGCTAAGGAAGTAGTACTTAGTCTGATCGGAAGTCAAAATAGATACAGGCGGCAGTACGCCGAATGCGTCCGCGCTGAGGAAGATTACGGACTTTGCGGCAGGACCGTGACTGTCGGGACGTACGATATTTTTAATGTGGTAAATCGGATAACTTACGCGCGTATTTTCAGTGACGCTTTTATCTTTAAAGTCAATCTTGCCGTCTTTGTCAACCGTGACATTTTCCAAAAGTGCGTCGCGACGAATGGCGTTGTAAATGTCGGGTTCAGACTCTTTGTCAAGGTTAATGACCTTAGCATAGCAACCGCCTTCAAAATTGAAAACGCCGCTGTCGTCCCAGCCGTGTTCGTCGTCGCCGATTAAAAGGCGCTTGGGGTCGGTTGAAAGAGTCGTCTTGCCGGTGCCGGAAAGTCCGAAGAAAATGGCGGTGTTTTCACCGTTCATATCGGTGTTGGCGGAGCAGTGCATAGCGGCAATGCCCTTAAGCGGCAGGAAATAGTTCATCATGCTGAACATACCTTTCTTCATTTCGCCGCCGTACCACGTATTCAAAATGACTTGCTCTTTGTCGGTGAGGTTGAATACCGTCGCTGTTTCGGAATTGAGTCCCAATTCTTTCCAGTTTGTAACCTTAGCTTTCGACGCATTGAAAACTACAAAGTCAGGCTCTTGGTCAAATTCTTCCTGCGTTTTCGGACGAATGAACATATTCGTTACAAAGTGCGCCTGCCATGCAACTTCCATGATAAAGCGAATTTTCATGCGCGTATCTTTGTGCGTGCCGCAGAATCCGTCGACTACAAAAAGGCGTTTGTTTGAAAGTTCTTCAATCGCCAATTTTTTGAGCGCCTTCCAACTTTCGACACTGCACTTTTTGTTGTCGTTTTTGTATTCGTCGCTCGTCCACCAAATTTCGCCAGGCGCGCCTTCCTTCGTCGTGTCGTCGTAAACTATAAACTTATCTTTAGGCGAACGTCCGGTATAAATGCCCGTCATTACGTTGATTGCGCCGAGTTCCGTCTCCTGCCCTACGTCATAGCCTGTCAAGCCGGGCTTGGTCTCTTCATTAAACAATACTTCGTAAGTGGGATTGTACAGAACTTCCGTAGTTCCCGTGATGCCGTACTTTGTCAAATCCATCATCGGCATAAAATCACCTTCCTAAAAATTTTCTGATTTTTAATCGCCGATAATATAACCTATTTCAAATGGAAAGTCAAAAATTTTTTTCTTGCAATTTTTTTCAGTCTGTGGTATAAATTGCTCAGTTAATTTTTGACGCAGAAATTTTGGTAAATGTTTTGGAAAAAGATTTTTGCAGGTAGATTTTCAGCCAATTTTTAAAAACATTTTCCAAAATGCAAAAGTGGCGTCAACATTGAAGAAGGTGGCCATTTTCTGAAAAGTATGTGATAAAATCAAAAATTTTTCGAGAAGTTTGAGCGGTTTTGGAATCATTTTCCAAATGCGTATCGGGACGCCGCGAAGGCTCTACGCAAAAATTAGCCGCTCCCGCGG
>CAMJNB010000157.1 GCA_946407175.1 uncultured Selenomonadales bacterium
GCAGACTTAAGTTCGGCTGATTTGAATGAAACAAAATACCCGCACCTTGCCGCCTGCGATTACTTCACCGTCGACAAAATTAATTTGGACGGTAAAATTACGTCGAGCCTTGAAGGCACGGTAACAGAAAAATCTTTTCTAAGCGTCTTGATTTTGGACGGTCGCGGAATTATTTCTGTCGGTATTGAAACATTAAACTTCAAGAAAGGCGATTCATTTTTCCTTCCCGCATATTCCGGCAACTGGCAGATTAAAGGCGTTGCCGATATCTTGCTGACTTACATTTAAAGATTGACAGAACCGGTTTTATATAAAAATAGCGCTCCGAATTTGTCGGGGCGTTTTTTATTGAAAAAAATTTTTAAAAAGCGCTTGACCGATAGTTACTGTCGCATATTATAATTTATTTGTGTTAAAAATATTCACAGTTTTATTTGCAGTTTTGGGGAGGTTAGTTTAAATGCAGTATGTAAAATTCGGAGCGTAAATTTTGGCAAAAAAAATTTGACCTGCCAATTTCTTTGTGTTAAGATTTAATCGTTCAAATTAACTTAAACACACCGAAACGGAAAGCCAAATTTTTGTCATTATAATCGTTTCGGCGTGTTGTGTCAAACACGAGGAGCGATTTATATGACGGATTACGAAAGGGCGCGTTACGAAGACGCCAAGCTTGCTCACAAAGCGTTGATGAAAGTTTACCCTTTGGAAGTTACAGACTTGAACGGCGAAGAGTGGAGCGACATTGAAGGCTACGAGGGACATTATCAAATCAGCACGTTTGGCAGAATCAAAAGTTTTTCAAATGGCAAAATCAAGATATTGACGCCTTACGTCACTCCCAATGGTTATTTAATGGTTTCTTTGTTCAGTGGCAAAAAGAAAAAGAGGCTCAGTATTCACCGCTTGGTTGCCAAAACATTTATTCCTAATCCTAAAAATTTGCCTGTTGTTGATCATAAGTTCGGAAATAAATTTGACAATTATGTAGAAAATTTGGAATGGGTTTCTTATGCAGAGAATACTGCTCGCGCAATAAATATGGGATTGGTTAAAACTAAAGGTGAAGAGAACCCCTGCGCTGTTATTTCAGATGAAGACGCCGCCTATTGTCGAAAGGTATATATTCGGCGTGATAAAGAATTTGGGGCGGCGGCATTGGGTAGGAAATTTGGTATTAGTAAATCATCTATGTGCAAGATAGTTACCGGAAAAAGTTACAAACATATCAAGTAAATTGCACTCCGCGCCGATTGTCGGTACAACTGCCGTTAAACACGTTGAAGAAGCGGTTTCGGCACTTGACATTAAGCTTGACGACGAAATTATAAAACGCCTTGAAGCGCCGTACGTTCCGCATATTAAAACCGGTGCATTTTAAATTTTTTCAAAGGCAAAGCGCGGGAAGTTATCTTCATAAACATAAATAATTCCGCAACGTACAAAGTTTAACTTCGCCAAAAGATTTTGCATTACGACGTTATCCGAATGAGTATCAATGCGAAGGTGACCACTCTGCGCGTAAGCCCAATTAATACAAAATGCGCCTACACCTTTGGCAGTGCCGTTGCTTGCAATTCGGTGAATAACGCCGTAGGGACTTTCACTTAGCCATTTGCCGTCGGTAATAACTCTGTATGTAGGCTCAATGTCCTTGCCGAAATTGTAGAAAAAAGTTCCGGCAATTTTACCGTCCGAAATGCAGACGTAGCTTTTACCGGCGGCAATATCTTTGTGAATCAAATCTTCCGGCGGCAAATTTGTAGCTCCCCATTGATTCGGGTTGCCGTGCGCCGCCATAAATTTTCTTGCAAAGGCGTATGTTGACATAATGGTTTCAAAGTCGCTTTCGGTAGATTTTCTGATTTCCATAATTTTCCTCCAAAATCTTTTAATGCATTATAAAGTAACTTCTTAATTTTTGAAAGGTAGTGATGACGTGAAAAAATTGATTAACGCCGTTGACAAGGTCGAAGATGAAATGATTCTCGGTCTTGTAAAATCGGCGCCGAAAAAATTACGCAAGCTTGACTGCGGCAACGTGGTTGTTCGTGCCGTGAAAAAGGACAATGCGAAAGTTTCGCTTGTAAGCGGCGGCGGCAGTGGGCATGAACCTGCGCACGGCGGCTTTGTCGGCAAGGGTATGTTGGACTGCGCGGTAGCCGGAGCGGTTTTCACGTCACCTACGCCGGACAAAATTTTTGAAGGCATTAAGGCAGTTGCAACAAGTCAAGGCGTGCTTTGCATTGTGAAAAATTATACCGGCGACGTAATGAATTTTGAAATGGCGATTGACATGGCGGCGGACGAAGATATAAAGGTTGACAGCGTGATTGTAAATGATGACGTTGCGGTTAAAGACAGTCTTTATACTACGGGACGGCGCGGCGTGGCAGGTACGATTCTCGTTCATAAAATTGCCGGTGCAAAGGCGGAGGAAGGCGCGACGCTTGATGAAGTTAAACGCGTTGCCGAAAAAGTCATTGCCAACGTCCGCTCAATGGGTATGGCAATTTCACCTTGCACGGTTCCCGCCGCAGGTAAATCCGGTTTCACGCTGGCTGATGATGAAGTTGAAATCGGTATCGGTATTCACGGTGAACCAGGTACAAAGCGCGATAAACTTACTTCAGCTGATGACACTGCAAAAATTCTGCTTGATAAAATTCTTGCGGACATTGACTTCAAAGGCAGTGAGGTTGTCGTGCTGATAAACGGAATGGGCGCGACGCCGTTAATGGAGCTTTACATTATAAATAACTTCGTGCAAGATTATCTCGGCTCTAACGGTGTTAAGGTTTATGACACAATGATAGGCAACTTTATGACGTCGATTGAAATGGCGGGATTTTCCATTACACTTTTGCGCCTTGATGACGAATTGAAAAAACTTTATGACGCACCTGCCGATACTCCCGCGCTGGTTAAAATTTAAAGTACATTGATAAAAATTTTAGAATGCATTGGTAAAATTTGAGAAGGTGACAACTTGATTGACGCTAAAAAAATTATTGAGATTGTCGACGCCGTTGCAAAGAAGATTGACGCCGAAAAAGATTTTCTCACGCAACTTGACAATGAGATAGGCGACGGGGATCACGGCATAAATCTTTCACGCGGCTTTAAAAGCGTCGAAGAAAATTTGGCGACGTTTGCTGATAAAGATATCGGCGCGATTTTGAAAGGCGTCGGAACTGCGCTTGTATCGACGGTAGGCGGCGCGTCGGGTCCGCTTTACGGTACGGCGTTTATGAAGGCAGGTAACGTTTGCAAGGGCAAGTTCACGCTGACTGACGAAGAAATTGCGGCGGCTTTCAATGCGGCGGTGGAAGGCGTCAAAATGCGCGGTAAATCTGCCGAAGGTGAAAAGACCATGCTGGATTCACTTTGTCCCGCGTACAGAGCATTTCAAGGCGGCGTAGACGGCGGAAAAAATTTAATTCAAGCGCTTGAAGACTCGGTGAACGCGGCGGCTCAAGGCGTTGAGTACACGAAAACTATTATTGCAACGAAAGGTCGTGCCGCGTATTTGCAGGAGAGAAGTTTAGGTCACCAAGACCCGGGCGCAACTTCGTCATTTTACATTTTGCAGGCGGCGTTGGACGTTTTAAAGAAAGGTTAGCTTATGGTCGGCATTGTAATTGTTTCGCACAGTCAAAAACTTGCTGAAGGCGTTATGGAACTCGCGCAGATGACTGCGGCGAATGTTCCCATTGCGTCGGCGGGCGGACTTGAAAGCGGCGCACTCGGTACAAGCTACGATAAAATTAAAAATGCCGTCGAATCGGTTTATACTGATGACGGCGTAATTGTGTTGGCTGATATCGGCAGTGCCGTGATGACGGCGGAAATGGTTTTGGAAGATATGGATCGCGATAACGTCAAGCTGGTTGACTGTCCTCTTGTTGAAGGCGCGGTAGTTGCGGCGATTGAATCAATCGGCGGACGCACGCTGAATGAAATTGTTGAAAAGCTTGAGACTGTTTAGTTGAATAAAACTTGAATAAGACGTACTAAAATTTTGAAGGTGAATTGAATGAGTGTATTTGAAAATTTGCGTAACGGTCAGCACTACCACGTTTTTGATGATGAAGATTATGTACGCGAGGCGCACGGTGAATTTGCGCGTTGCGGACACCTTTGCCACTTGATTAACCAGACAGACCCGCTTGAAAGAGAAAAGCTGGTCGCACTTGAACGCGAGCTTTTCAATAACAATTTGCCCGCCGATTCGTTTTTTACGCCGCCTTTTCAAATTGACTGCGCGTGCAGAATGTTTGTCGGCAAAAATGTTTTCGCGAATCACGGCTTAACCGTGATGTCCGTCGGCACGGTGACGATTGAAGATGGCGTAATGTTGGGACCGGAAGTCGGCATTTTTACCGTGAATCACGAACCGCATAATATTCGCGTTATTTTTACGAAAGAAATTTTAATTAAGAAAAATGCTTGGATTGGTGCAAGAGTTTCAATTTTGCCAGGCGTAACAATAGGTGAAAACGCGATTGTCGGTACAGGCTCCGTCGTCACGAAAGATATTCCCGATAACGCCGTTGCCGTCGGTAACCCTGCGCGCGTCATAAAAATTATTGAGTAGGTGAAATTTATGGCTAAAGTTTTAATAGCGTACTATTCGCGCAGAGGTGAAAACTATGTCAGCGGCGCTATAAAAAATCTTGCTGAAGGCAACACGGAAATTGTTGCGAAATTTATTCAGAAAAAAACAGGCGGCG
>CAMJNB010000158.1 GCA_946407175.1 uncultured Selenomonadales bacterium
TCAGAACAAATGGAAGGTGAACGGTCTGCAATAATCGTCGCGTTTATGGAAGGACACATAGCCTTGCACGTATACGGCGATTTACGCTACGTGGCGGCGGACATTTTCACCTGCGCGGAAGATATCGAGCCGGAGGAATTGGCAGGCGTCTTGAGAAAATTTTTCCAGCCGGATAAAATGAAATCGACCTTTTTAAAGCGCGGCGATTTAAGTACGCCGGACATTAAGCCGAAAATAAAAACCCGCGTGACGCCGCTTAGAAGAGTTCGTGACGCAGGTGCAAAAGTAGTCAGAACGTTGGTGCGCAGAGGCAGTGATTAGCTGATAGCAGTTAGCTGATATATTTTTAATGGCTAAACGCTAATGACTAATGGCTAATAGCTAATAGCTAAACGCTAATTCTTAATTCTACAAAGGAGGTTTCGGCGCGGCTTACACTTGTAGCGACGCGCCAATTTTTTTATGACTTTTACAGATATGTCGGCAACTTACCGCAGTATCGGTCCCGCAAAAAAATGCACGTTTATTTTCTGCGCGGATCACGGCGTTGCAAAAATGAATGTCAGCGCTTATCCTCAAAAAACCACCGCTGATATGGTAAAAAATTATCTCGTCCATAAAGGCGCGGCGGCAAATGCTTTCTCAAAATTCGCAGATTCGGAATTGGTTGTAGTCGACGTAGGTGTTGACGCCGATATTGCGGACTTGCCGGAATTGGTTGACAGAAAAATTGCACGCGGCACGAAAAATATTGCTGAAGGTCCCGCAATGACACGTATGCAGGCGCGTAAGTCCATTAAAGTCGGCAAAGACCTTGCAGAAAAGGCGATTAAGGCGGGATTTAACTGTTTTCTTTTGGGCGAAATGGGAATTGCCAATACTACGGTAGCGTCGGCAATTACGTCAGCAGTTTTAGGCTTGCCGCCGCGCAGAGTCACCGGTCGCGGTTCAAATATTTCAGATAAAAAATTTAGACATAAAGTCAAGATAATTAATCAAGCGCTGAAAATTAATAATCCCGACACGTTGGACGGCATAGACGTTTTGGCGAAGGTAGGCGGCTTTGAATTTGGCGCAATGGCAGGAGTTATGATTGCCGCCGCACGGCATGACTGCGTGGTAATTTTGGACGGCTTTAACACTACCGCCGCCGCGCTTATTGCAGATTTACTTGAGCCCGGCGTTACCGAAAATATGATAGCGTCGCACGTAGGCAGAGAGGCAGGACATTTACCGGCTCTTCACTACTTGGAATTGCCGCCTATGTTCACTTTAAACCTTGCACTCGGTGAGGCCGTCGGTTCTTCCATTGCCGCGCGCATTTTGGACAGAATTGTCTACATTTACGTCTGCGGTCCCGATGCGGATTATCACGGCAATTTGGAAGATTTTAAAGAAGATAATGACGATGAACTTATTGAAAGACTGCTTGAAAAAATAAATTCGGATAATGGCGGGCAATTTGACAGCTTTGAAGATTTTCAAGAATATATGGAAGATCATTTCGGCGAAGAGGTGCATATTGAAGAGGTCGAGTTGGACTTTCAAATAAGCGACGATGAACGCCTTGAAAGTTTTATACCGCCGTTCAGCGTAAACACCTTTAATATCCCCCGCTCCTACCCAATGCTTGTACGGTCAATGGACAATGACACGGAAAATTTGGTTAAGGCTACGGATAAAACTTTTGATTTTTATTTAAAGACAATGCCGAAACTTCACTTTAAGGCTATGGACAAATGTCGCGAACATTTCGACAGCCTTACAAAGCCGCGTAAAAGTTTGGGACATTTGGAAGATATCGCCATACAAATTGCCGGCATTACAAATGTCAACCTTCCCACAAACAATTTGCGTCACGCCGCACTTGCCTTTACCAATTCAGAAAATACACCGTCGGAAGATCAGAAAGTGTATCGTCCGCAGAAAAAGGGCAGTCGGCGCAACGTGTCAATGGATTTAAGTATGACGTGCCGCACGTTTGCAATGAAAATTTTCATGGGAATTGTAGATTCCAATGCAGACCCTACCGCCGCGTTTGATTTCGGCAGGAATTTGGCGGAGGAAATTTCTTTTTCAATGCCGATTATCGCGCTGACAGAGTTGAGCGACTGGAATTTGGATAAGCTGGATGAAAAATTTTCAAAAGCTTTGCTCAAAAAAAATGGCGATTTAAAAGTATCGCCTGAAGATTTATTAAATGCCGTTCCAAAAAAATTTCGCTGTCTTACAAGCGCAATTATCGGAGCTATGATTGCCGCCGCGCACAATTCCACACTGATTGTGGTAGATTGCGGCGCCGTAGAGATTATTGCACGCTACCTTGAGACAATGTGTCCCGAAGTTCGTCCGTTTATCCTGCACGCCACGCAACTTATAAACTATCATTTTTCGCCGGGAATGCGAATCGGCTTTGACGGTGAAGTTGCCTGCGTCGGTGTAGAAATTGCCGAAGCCGCACTTTCCGCGCTGAATGACATGAAAACTTTCAGCCAAACCAATGTTGAAGGAGAAGTGGATTAGCAGTTAGCTTTTAGGCTTTAATCGCTAACCGCTAATAGCTAATCCCTATTTCTTGCCACCGCCGAGAAGACCGCCGAGCATTTCCGCCATATCGCCAAGCCCTGCGCCGCCGAGTCCGCCAAGTGCATTTCCTGCAAACGCCGCCATGTTGGCGTTTATTTTTTTGTCAATGTCAACATTCGCCGCATTGACAGCGCTGACTACCAAATCTTCAATCGCCGAAACGTCGCCTTCTTCGACAAGCTCTTTAGCAATTTTAACTTCAACAACCTGCTTTTCTCCGTTCACCGTAGCCGTAACCATGCCGCCGCCTACAGTCGCCGTCGCTGTTTCCTGTCTAAGTTTTTCTTTGTTCGCCTCAAAACTCTGTTGAATCATTTGTGCCTGTTTCATAAGTTCGCCGAGATTAAATCCTGGTGTTTGTGCCATTTTTTATTTCCTCACTTTCAATATAAAAAATATTTATTTTAGCCGTTAGCTTGTATTATTCATTATCAGCTACCAGCTAATTTATCTGCAAAATATCCATTGCCGTTTGAAGGTTTCTTTTTTCGCGTTCGTCCATCTCCGGATATTCCGCGTAGCCGTCTAACCTTTGGTTGATAACTTTTTCAATTCTAATTTTACGCTTTATCTTCCTTGAAATATACTCTTCAAATCTTTCACGGCGCTCATTGTTAAAAATATTCGCCAAAGTTTCGGAAGTAAAACCTATCGTCACAACATTGTTGGAAAAATTTAAAACAGATGCGTCACTTAACATTGCGCGCAGATTTTTTTCATTATCGGGAAGTTTGCCGCGCAAATCGTAAAAAATTTTCTTTATGTCGTCCAAAGTTTCGCCGGCTTTAGCGTTTTCTGTATAAATATTTTCATACAATTGTTGAACTTTAGGTGCGGCAATTTTCATAAGCGCCATTTCCAAAATTATGTCGGGAATGCCTGAGTATTGCATTTCACCAATTACTTTGCGAAGTTCGGCAGAAAAATTTTCAAGTATTGCCAATTCCGAATCAATACGCTTTTTTAACTGACTGTATTCAACGTCGCGTAATCTGCTTATCAACGCTTCGGCAATGGACACTGCCGACAAGCCGGAACGAAATGCACGGCTTAACGCGGCACTTAACGCGGTACGATTTTCATCTTTTACTGCAGAAATTATTTCGTCCAAATCGGCGTCCGAGACTAAGCCCAAAGTTTTTTCCACGTCCTCAAGCGAAATGACTTTATCTGCCATTGAATAGCACTGATCGAAATACGTTACGGCATCGCGCATTGAACCTGCGGCAAGACGTGCCAGTTTTTTTGCCGCGTCTTTGGAAAGTTCGACGTTAAGAGACTTTGATAATTTTTGAAGATATGATGCTATCATTTCGTTCGGTATAAGATGAAAATTTAAAATTTGGCAACGGGACCTTATTGTCTGAGGAACTTTATTAAATTCTGTCGTAGCCAAAAAAAATGCTACATGCGGCGGCGGCTCTTCGATTAATTTCAAAATGGAGTTTACCGCCTCGAATGAAAGCATATGAACTTCGTCGATTATGAAAGTTTTAACGCGTGATTGCAACGGTGCAAGATTCGCCGTAGACAAAAGCCGGCTTACGTCTTCAACGGAGCGATTGGACGCCGCGTCAAATTCCACATTATCCGGAGAAGAATTTATTCCCAAACATGAAGGACACTTGCCGCAGGGTATTTCCGTTGCGTTAAGAGGCTGCCCTTCTTTCTGTGACTCCAAAACTTTTTCGCAGTTCATAGCCTTTGCCAAAATTCTTGCGGTTGAAGTTTTACCGGTGCCGCGCGTTCCAACCAAAAGGTAAGCGTGCGAAAGTCTTGAATTTGAAATTGCACGTGTCAATGCCGTTGTGATATGTTCCTGCCCTATAAGTTGCGCCAAATTTTTCGGTCTTACCCGCGTGTATAATGCTTCATACGCCAAAATTTTCACCTCGATTCTTTTTTCAACCGGATTTAAAATGAATTATAGCAAACTGATTTTTTTTGGTCAATTTTTGGCAAAAAAATTCCCCGCCAAAATTTTTAGCAGGGCTTATAAAAATTTTCTATATTAATTTTTACGGTACTTTAAAATCATTTGCACGCTGATTTAAATTTATTCACTGATAATGAAAGTGTAATTCGTGCCGAAAGATTGACCTACTTCCAATTTATTTATGCCGTCCTTCTGCGTAATG
>CAMJNB010000159.1 GCA_946407175.1 uncultured Selenomonadales bacterium
AACTGCCAAACTTTGCAAGAATCCCACGCCTCTAAGGCGGTGGGAATGTTCAATAGCGGTTAGTTTTTAATAGTTCAAGGCTATTGCAGGAAGTAAGCCAAGTGAAAAAATCTTTTGAAGTTTTACCGACAAATCCTAGTGTTGACCAAATTTTATTTGCCTCATTCGGGCGTTTTTTTGTTGCAAATAATTTTTATGTGCAAGTTTGACAATTATGCTATAATGACGAAAAATTTTTAGGGAGCGAAAATCCTTTGAGTCTTGCTGATGTAATAAGCAGTCAAATAGCAAGTATGTTTCAGAAACGCGGTGAACTTGAACCGCCTGCACTGATAAAAGCAATGGAACGCGAAGTTGCGTCACGTGCAAGAACTGTTGATGGCGTGAGTGTCGTACCCAATGACTATACGATATACCTTTCAGAAGAAGATTTTCACCGGCTCAGCGCCGCGCGAATCATTAAAGCTTTGCATGAAACCGTTGAACGCAAAATTATTCGCGAAAATTATTTTATGGACGGCACGCTTAATATAAGATTGGAAAAAATGCGTGAAGGCAATGACCTTATAAAAATTTCTGCGCGATACGCCGAAAACGAACAGGCAGAGGAAACTACCATAGATTTAGAGAATGACGTACTTTCACAGACACTTCTTGAAAATCTCGAAGAAAATAACTCCAAGACTATTATTGCCGACAAGACAAAAATTCTTGCGTCAATGCGAACTGCCGCACCTAAAGTTACTTCCTACGATTTAGCCGTTATAACCGATTCGGCGACGGCGGAGCTGGTACTGGGCGAAAGGCAGATTTATATCGGCAGGAAAGAGACGAACGATTTCATTTTGGAAGATGAAAACGCCTCAAGAGTGCACGCCTATATTTCATATGAACGCCACCGGCACGTTTTGAATGACGCGGAAAGTTTGAACGGTACATTTGTCAATAAGAAAAAAATAAATCGCCACGTACTTAGAAACGGCGACAAAATTTCTATCGGCAACACGGTTTTGGTTTATAAAGTTTTATGAAAGCTTAGAGCTTACAGAATTTCTGAAAACTGAAACCTGTAAGCTGTAAGCTAACATTGAAAGGAAGTTTTTCCGTGAAAATATATCAATGCACGAACGTAGGCAAAGTGCGCAAAAATAATGAAGATGCCCTGCTTGTTACAGACCCAAACATATTTGTTGCGGCGGACGGAATGGGCGGCGCGGCGGCAGGTGAAGTTGCCAGCGGTTTACTTATCGACACGGTAAAAAAATTTTTATCACCGATACCTGAACCGCTTGATGAAAAAATTTTAGCCAAGTCCATTTTAAAAGCAAGTGCCGCAATTTTAAATGAAGTCTATAAAAATCCCGCGCTGAAAGGCATGGGAACTACCGCGACGATTTTGCACCTTTACAACAATCAAGCGTACTTCGCGCATGTAGGTGACAGCAGACTTTATCGGCTGAAAAAAAATTTGGCGTTTGAGCAGATAACTATAGATCATTCGTACGTTGAGGAATTGGTAAGGCGTGGTGAAATTACGCCGGAGCAGGCAAGAGTTCACCCGATGAAAAATATTTTAACTCAAGCAGTCGGCGCAATGGATAATATCGAAGTCGAGACCGGCAGTTTTACAGTTGACGGCGACGAAATATTTTTGCTTTGCACGGACGGCTTGACGAATATGGTTGAAGACGCTGACATAGAAAAAATTTTGTTGACAAGTGACAATCCCGCCGAAGATTTGATACAAGCCGCGCTGGATAACGGCGGACATGATAACGTGACTGCCGTAGTTGTCAATGTGGCAGGTTGACCGTTAATGATATTCGCAAAGAAAGTGATTATATGGAACAGCGAATTTTAAGCGGCAGGTACATACTTCAAGAAAAGTTGGGCAGCGGCGGCATGGCGGAAGTTTACCGAGCGCGTGACAAGTTGTTGGATCGTCCCGTTGCGGTAAAAATTCTTCACGCCGAATACCGCTCCGACGTTGAATTTGTTGAAAGATTTCACCGTGAGGCCAAGGCGGCAGGTAAACTTTCTCATCCCAATATCGTCAACATTTACGACGTAGGTACTGACGGCATTGACCATTACATTGTTATGGAGTATATGCCTAGCAACACGCTGAAAGACAAAATTCGTGAAGAAGGACCTTTGGACATTTTAACCGCCGTGAATATTGCTTGCGACATTGCGAGCGGTCTTTGTCATGCGCACAGCAATAACATTGTTCACTGCGACATAAAGCCGCACAATATTTTAATGACTAGTGACGGTCACGCGAAAATTGCCGACTTCGGCATTGCCCGCGCAGTTACCGAATCGACTTTGACTTACAGCGGCAACGTGGTAGGTTCGGTACGCTACTTTTCGCCGGAACAGGCGCAAGGCGGCGCGATAACGCCTAAATCCGACATTTACTCACTCGGCGTAGTAATGTATGAAATGCTGACAAATCACCTGCCGTTTACCGGTGACAACGTCGTAACCATTGCAATGAAACACGTCGAAGAAGAGCCGGTGCCGCCAAATATCCTGCGCGAAGAAATTCCGCCGATGCTTGAGGCAATAGTACTTCGTGCAATGTGCAAAAATCCCGAACTGCGTCCCGACGGCATGGAATTGATTCAAGCGCTTATAAACGTCAAAGCAAGTCTTAACATGACGCGAGCGAATGACCCCGACTCCACGCAATTTATGTCGCGCGTTAAGACGACTAACACGCCTGTAAAAAAAACTACCATTAAAGTCAACACGCCTGTCAATACCGATAAAGAAGATGAGCCGCCGCCTGAAAAAAAATCCTCTTCATTAAAGTACTTGACAGTAGCATTTTTTTTGTTGCTTTTAATCGGCGTGAGTGCCGGTAGTTTTATGGCGTATGGAAATTTAATCGGTGAAAGCGACTTGGTACCGGTGCCAAACGTTATCGGCAAGCAGATGACTTTGGCGCGACAACTTTTGGAAAATGGAAACCTGCGCGTCAACATTGCCGAAACGTACGACGCCAATGTACCTGCGGGAGAAGTTGTTGCGCAAGACCCCGACGCCGGACGTAATGTTAAAAAGGACAGACTTGTTACAATCTATGTAAGCAAGGGCGGAGAAACTATCGATATGCCGGACCTTGTAGGTTTGACGAAAACTGCGGCAACAGAGCGCCTTCATAAAATCGGCTTGAAAATCGGCACGATTTACCAAAAAGAAGATTATTCCGAGCCTGTTGATAAAGTTTTGTCGCACGACCCCGCGCCGGGTACAAAGATTAATCGAGGACAAAACGTCGATTTAACAGTAGCTAAAGGCGGTGCAGTTATTGCGGAAACAGTTACCGAGTCTGAACATACAAATACAAATCAATCTGACTCTGCGCAAAGTGGAAAAGCTTATGTCCCCGATGTTTACGGCGGCAGTTACGAATCTGCGCGCGCAGGTATTGAGGAACGCGGCTTGCATGTAGGCTCCGTAACCTATCGCGCAAGTGAACAGGCAGAAGGTACGGTGCTTAGTCAAATTCCTGCGCCTGATACAAGCGTTGACGTGGGGGCAAGCGTCGATTTAATTTTATCAAAGCACGAAGACCCGCCGGTTTATTCGGACGAGCCGGAAGTTTTCGGCGGCAATGAAAATTCAAATTACGACAACAATTACAGTAACAATAGCGGCGGAGGTTATACGGAGCCTGAACCTGCGTCAAGTTACAGCTATGAACCGCCTCCTGCGCCTAAGCCTGAAAAAGTGGAGCCGCCTTCACGTGAAAGCAGCAGTGACAAAAGTAGATAGTTACTAGTTACTAGTTACTAGCGATCTATCAACTAGCGATCTAACCTGCCATATGTGCAGGTTATTTTTTTTGTAAAAAATTTCACTCCCACGTTGACTTTGAAAATGGTTTTCTATAAAATCCAAATATACAAATATGTAAAGGAGGGTAGAATTTTTATACTTCGGTAAAAAATTTTTGAGGTTTTAAAATCCTACGAAAGGGGAAAGCTGTACAAAGGCAGCGGGTGTAAAATTGGGTAATTTGAGTATTCGCCAAAAATTAAATTTTATTTTTGGAATTTTAATCTTAGTTTTTGTCGGCGTCAGTGCTTATTCCGCCTACGCACTGAATACCATTAACGATGGCGCGATGAGAATTGCCACGACTCATTTGCGCAGTGTATTGGCGGCGACCGATAACGGCAAGGCAATGGAGCAGTACCGGCAACTTGAATATTCCATTGTCACGGCGCCGAATCTTACCAGCCGTTCATACGCCGAGAAGAAGGCGTTTAAACTGGGGGATCAGATTGATATAACTTTCGACGTGTTGGAAAGAAGTATGGAAGGCAACGTCGACCCGAATTTTGAAAAGTTGCGCCGCGAATGGAAAACCTACCGCGAACAGTTCAAAAAAATTACGTACATGGCGAACAACAATCAGAAGGCGCAAGCAAGTCAAGTTTTGGAAAGTTCCCTTGAACAATTTGAAGAATTGGACGACACGCTTGTTAAGGTAATCGACGCGCGAAAAGATTTTATCAACGAAGAAACGCGCCTTGCCACGCAGGAATATAACACGACTAAAACCTTGCTGATTTTTTCAGTCATTGCCGTAATTGTAATTTCCGTCTTTATGGCGCTGTATCTCAGCCGTTCAATCAATACGTCAATAGAATACTTGATGAATATTGCCGGAGAAATTGCAAAGGGCAATTTGAAAGTTG
>CAMJNB010000160.1 GCA_946407175.1 uncultured Selenomonadales bacterium
AATTACCGTAACGTCATTATAAAAGCCGGGTTCAAGCAAGCCCGACCGATTGTCAATTTCAAAAATCATTTGGCGCATTGACGCAGGTTCATTCATAGGCGGCGAAATGTCAACTATACGCGCGTTGAAAACTTCATTTTCGCCTTTATTGCCGCGTTCATACTTTGCGCCGTACGCTTTTGAAAAATTTTCGTCCGAAGGAAATTTTATCTCCAATAATTGATTTATTGCCACGTTGTAGGATATACTGTCTGAAATTGACGTTTTAAAATAAAGCTTGTCGAAATTTCCGATTAGCGCGACCGGCATTCCCATTGTCACGTACGAACCGACGGGCTTATAAATTTTTATAACTTGACCGCTTATGGTTGATTCCACGATTTGGCGCGATTGCTGAATTAAAAGTTGTTCCCTTTGCGCTTGAAAATTTTCCAGCCGTGCCTCTGCCGCTTTCAACTGCGCGGTGGCCTCATCAAATTTTTCAAGAGAAATTGCACTTTCGGCTACAAGCTGTTCATATCTTTTGTAAGTGTTTCTTGCACGTGTCAGCATTGCTTCTGCTTCGGCAATGTCACTGTCAGCCTGTTTAAGTTTTAGCGGAATTGTTTCATTGACAAGCTCCACTACCGGCGTGCCGATTTCCACTCTGTCCGACGTGGTTACAAATTCGTTGGTGACGCGACCTTCAATCAGTGACACAACGTCCGTTATTTCGGCCGAATAAAGATTTACCAGCGACATTTTTACTACCGTTTGAAGGTTACGAACTTTTGCTTCCGTGCATTGTAACGGCAACTTCATATTATTCATACGTTCGGCGATTATGGCTTCGCTGTGCCGGTTTAAATACACGGCGTAACTTAAAAGACATAAAATCAATATGACGATAAGCGCCATGCCGAAGTAAAAAGTTTTCTTCATTAACCGACTCCATTAAAGATTTTTATGTAATACTTTTGAGTTATACACGTATGTTATGATAAATCAAAAAGGGGGGGTAGTCAAGTGGACATTGAAAGAGAATTTACCGAAACAGATTTTTCGCCGCTAAGTTCAATAAAAGAATCGCTTTTTGAAAGATTGTTGAAAGAGCGTACAAAAAAAGTTGAACTTTTTGAAGACGATCTGGAGTTCCTTGCGGCGGCAGGCAATGCTAAAAAAAATATTTCAAAAGATAATAAATCAAACTGAAATTACCGGCAAAAAAAATTATCCTTCGCTAATACGGCGGAGGATTTTTTTTATGAATTACTAAATCAGCCGTCAGCTTGAAGGCGGCATTAAATTTTTTTAGCGCAAACTTGATTTAAAGAAGTTGTCGATCTTTTCAAAAGGTATCGCGTTGAAATTGTCGTAAAGGTCGACGTGACTTGCGTCGGGAATAATCATCAATTCTCTGTTCGGCGTCTCCAAAAATTTAAAGACGTCCTCTGAAAAATAACGCGAATGCGCCTTCTCACCGTGAATCATAAGCACGGGCGTTTTAATTTCGTCAACGTAGCACAAAAGCGGCATGTTCATAAACGAAAGGGCGCTTGTAGTATTCCAACCGTCATTGGAGTTAAGTGAACGCTTATGGTAGCCGCGCTCCGTCTTGTAGTAGTCGTAATAATCTTTGACAAACTGCGGCGCGTCGTCAGGCAGGGGATCCACTACGCCGCCGGCACGTGAATAAATGCCGCGTCTGTAATCGGAAGTACGCTGATGATTTAGCGTCGAACGATTTTGATGACGTTCCTTTTCAATCGTCGCCTCGTCTTTTTCGTAGTCAAAATAGCCGTTGGCAATTACGCGCGTCATGTCGTACATTGTCGAAGTGACGGTAGCTTTAATTCGCGTGTCAATCGCCGCCGCGTTCAACGCCATGCCGCCCCAGCCGCAAATACCGATTATGCCGATTTTGTTTGAGTCGACATTTTTCAGCGTCGAAAGATAATCTACCGCCGCGCAGAAATCTTCCGTGTTAATGTCCGGTGACGCTACAAATCTCGGCGTCCCGCCGCTTTCACCGGTAAACGAAGGATCGAACGCTATCGCCAAAAAGCCGCGTTCCGCCATTTCCTGCGCGTACAAGCCGGAGGACTGCTCCTTCACCGCGCCGAAAGGTCCGCAAACCGCTATTGCCGCAAGTTTACCACTGTAGCTTTTCGGCTCGTACAAATCCGCCGCCAAAGTTATGCCGTAGCGATTTACAAACGTTACCTTGCGATGATTTACCTTGTCGCTTTTCGGAAAAACTTTGTCCCAATTCGTTGTAAGTTTCAAGTTTTCGGCTCTAATTCTGCTTGTCGCCGCCGCATCAGCGTTGGTCGCCGCAAATGCCGTATTGTCAATCTGCGCGGCAATCGGTGAAATGAGCCCTAAGCAAAGTGCCGCCGCCAAAAATTTTTTTGTAAATTTCATATCTCTATCCTTTCATTTAGTAAATAATAGCTAACCGCTAACCGCTACCAGCTAAATTTCCCCTTCGTGATTAGCGGCTTGATAAGTGTCCGCGTCGAAGTCAACCTTTTTAATAAACTTGGCGGGAATGCCGCCTACCACCGTGTAAGGCTCAACGTCTTTTGTAACAACTGCACCCGCCGCAACTACTGCCCATTCGCCAATCGTGACGCCTTGCAAAATTACGGCGTTACTGCCAATCCAAACGTTGTCACAAATTTTTATAGGCGCGTAGCTTAACTTACGATTGAGATTAGGTTCAAGCGCGTGATTCGCCGTAGCCAGTACGACGTTGTGACCGATAAAAACTCTGTCGCCGATTGTAATGCCGCCTTGATCTTGAAAGTGACAGCTTGCGTTTACAAAGTCATACTTGCCGAAGGTAATATTTTTTCCGAAGTCAGCGTAAAACGGCGGAAAAAGTCTGAAAGTCGGGTCAACGGTTTTATGAGTAAGCCGCGACATAATTTCTACAATTTCTTCCGGCGTATGGTAGCTGGTATTAAGCTCCATTTCAATTCTGCGCGTCTCTTGACAAAGGTCGGCAAAAAATTTCGCGCGTTCGGGCTTTTTATTGGCAGGGTGATTTTCGTCTGCAAAAGTAGCCAAAAGTTCCTCAAGCGTCATAAACATACCACCTCAATATTTTTCAAACTTGACTTTAACATTTCCGCCGCCCAAAGTTTTTTCAAGGCGTTCAATGTTCAAAACTCTGCCGAGCCGCGTGTAGCTGTAACTTGTAGAAAAATTTTTGTAAAAAAGTACGACGTAGCTTGAATCGTACAACATTAAATCGCCGGTAGAAATTTTGCCTACGTGTTCATCAGCGGACGGAAAATCTTCATTGAATCTGTAATATTTTTCATTGCCGTTAAGTTCAGTCATCGTGACTTCAAGCGGCAATTTTTTTATGAAGGCGTCGGCGGAAGGGTTATTATCAAGAGTCGCGTCGAAAGTTTCGCCGTTCACCGTAATTTTAATTTTCGTTGTAATCGCCTCTTTTTCCTGCGCGGAATTTTTTATAACCTGCGTCGAATTTTTTGTAGCGGCATTTTCTGCAGGTTGCTTGACTTCGTGACTGTCAGCACAGCCGGTGAAAAAAAATAACGTTAAAAGTAACGTCAACAGTAAAGATTTTTTCATATAATTTTTTACTCCACATTCAAATTTATGAAGTCTCTAATTTCGCGGAATGAATCCACGCTTTCTTGAAGTTGCGGCAGGAGCAATGCGAAATCGTGAGACATTGCGGGGTAAACGGTCAGCGTGACTTTCACGTTAGCTTTTGACGCTTTTTTAGCCAATTCCAAGCCGTCGTCCAAAAATAATTCGTAGCTGCCGACTTGAATCAGCATAGGCGGCAAATTTTTTAAATCGGCGTAAAGCGGCGATACGCGCGGGTCTTTCAAGTTCATATTTTTGGCATAGACGCGTTTTTTAACTACGCCATTGAGCGGCGTACCTGTACCCAAAATTAAATCGCGGCTTTCATTGTAACTGCGCGACGGTAAATCATTCGCCATAGACGCTGAAGGCGAAATTAATACCAAGCACTTAGGTTGCGGAATGTTGTTGGCTTTAAGGTAAAGCGAAAGTTCCAGCGTCAAATTTCCGCCTGCCGAATCGCCGATAACGATAATTTTAGCAGGGTCAACGCCGTCACTTAAAATTTTTTGATAAACCTTCACGGCGTCTTCCAACGCGGCGGGGTAAACGTATTCCGGCGCAAGGCGGTAATCGGAAATATAAATTTTCGCGGCGTCCGCCAAAACGCCTTGAACCATAGCCAAATTTCTGTAGCCGTTATCTAAGCCGCGAACGTAGCCGCCGCCGTGAAGGTGCAAAACCACTCTGTCTGTCTTAGCGGCAGGATTTTCAAGCAGTTCATACTTTGCGCCGTCAGTTTCAAATTTATCCCAGCTCCAACCGTCCGGCGTTTCAAATTTTGAAAAGGGATGGCGTTCACCTTCCTTTCTGTGAAAGATAACGTCCATTTTAGATTTTATGTAACGTTGCTGTATGCGGCTGTCTAATTTCAAGCCTTCCTGCGGCAGAGACCATACCGGCATTGCTGACGTTGCGGAAAAATTTAACAGCACGAATACTGCGATTAAAGCTTTAAAAAAAAATTTGCGCATTTAAATTCAACTCCATTCAAAAATAATTCCTCTAAGCTCTAAGCTCCAAGCTAGGTGGTGTTGAATAATTATTTTAACCAGATAAGAATACAAGCGATGTG
>CAMJNB010000161.1 GCA_946407175.1 uncultured Selenomonadales bacterium
TGACGCCCTTTAAAGCCTCGTAGCCGAAAAGATACTTGATTCTGTTTTCTGTAGACTCTACATAAACAACCGTAGGCAAGAGTTTTCTTGTCTGAGGTTTGTCGCCAGTCTCGTCGAGAAATTCCACAATTTCCGGTACAAGCTCCGATTTATTGTCGGCAGAAATTTTTTGACCGTAAGTTCCAACCGTCGTATTGCTGGTGCCGAAATCTATGCAAAGGGTAGTTTTCGCATTTTCAAGTTGCTTTAAATCTATTTGACTTTCCGCCAAATAAACTTCGCCGCTGTAATCACGTTGCGTTTCAAGTTGCTCCCTTGCGGACTGCGGAAAAAGCGCGATATAAAAGACGCTCTGGTCGCGGAAAACATCGTACTTAATATTTTCGGCTTGCAATATGATATGCGTGTCGCCTTTGTCATTTTTCTTCAAATAACCCACTGCCGAAACTTTATTCGGAGAATTTTTCGTGATAATAGCCGCCGCGCCATAGTAAATTTGAAGACCTTTTGGAATTACTGCGTAGAAATCGTCCAGCAACGTGACAGGCATTTTTTCAGTCATTTCAAATTGCGTGACGTCAATGTCCTTGCGTACGGTAAATTTGCAATGCTCCAAAATTCTCTTCATTGCGTACAAATCCAAATCAAGTATCGTTGTATCAGTTGCAACGGTTGTATCAGTTGCAACGGTTGTATCAGTTGTACGGGTATCCGAATCGGGCGGTTGTGGAGTTTCGCCGAAATCAAAGATACTTGAAAAGATTAACGCAATGTGGTTTTTTTGACAAGATTTAACTTCATTCGCACGGAAATGAATTGTTTTGGTATTAAGGACATTAATCAGAAAATCTTTGACCTGCGAATTTTGCATTTTGGGATTCAAAATAAAATCCTGCAATTCCTGCGCGGTCGTCAAAGTCTGCACCTTTTCTAAATTTTCTTTGTCGAAAACTTTTGCGTCGGCATAACCTTTAAGCTCGTCAATGCTTGTCTTAATTTTGGACGTCGGGACATAACCGAAAATTTTTTGAAGAAAATCTTCAACAGGAATTTTTTTTCCCTTGAATGTTACTTCTTTCATTTACTTCACCTCAATCACGTTTAAAAACTCAAAAAAACTTCTTTTCGCCAATTGATCCAATCGCTATTTTGAAGGTTTCCTGCAACTCTGACATATCATCAATTTTGTAGGCGTCATTGGGGCTGGAAATTCTTTGAATAAAACTTTCTTTGACTTCGTTGCCTGCGCCGATAGTTATAATGCGAATACCGGACTTCTTCATTCTTTCGGCGTAATTCAACGTGAAATCTTCGTCAAAAGGCTGACCGTCCGTGACGATTATCACAATTTTTATATTTGAACTTTCGGCTAAATCTTCGTCTGCACAGCGCAAAGCGTCCGCCAAATTTGTACCGCCGCCCGCGCTTAAATTTCTCAGCGCATTTTTTAAACGATTTTTGTCCTGCGTCAAAGGTACCAGCCGCCGCGTATACGTCTCAAAAGTTATAAAGCCCATTTTGTGCACGTCGAAGTTAATCATATCGTTGAAAAGAATTTCACAAGCTTGCGTCGCATCACGTAACGGCTCATCATACATACTGCCGGAAATGTCCAAAAGCAACATAAAATCTATAGGTCTTTGAAATTTCCGGCGTGGAGGTTTATCGCCTTTTTTAATCTCAACGATATTTTTTACGCCGCTTTTTTCGTCCTGCGCCTCAACTACCACCGTGCCGCTTATATCGTAGCGGAAAGTGACTTTGATATTTGGAACTCCCGCCGGTGCAGGCGCAATATTTTGCAGTGAAACATCGCCGTAATATTCATGCGCGTCAATATCCTCAATGTTCTCCGCGTCAGAACCTGCCTCATAAATGTAAATCGGTACGGTAGTTTGGTTATCCTCTATCGTTGTGTAGATTTTAGAGGATTCGCAGGGATATTTTTCACCTTTATTCAAAATCTTCGACAAGATAAGTTTTTCACCGTCCGGCTCCCAAACTTCAATGCCGAGTGAATGCGAAAGGATATCATCAATAATAACATCATCGCCAGTAGTTAAGTTTATATCGGCAACAATAGCGGCACCGACTACAACAAGCGTATCCAAATTAAGTTGGGAGTCTGCCCGCTTGTTAAAAATTTTTTCAACTTCCGCTTTTACTTTTGGAATGTAGCAACTGCCGCCTGCAAGAATCACCGTGCCAATGTCGCTGACTTTGAATCTGTCACTTTCGGCGATAAACTTTTTTATGCGTGAAATAATTTTGTCGAAAAGCGGCTTGCAGATATTTTCAAAGTCTTCGCGCGTCAACTCTTCGTTAAAGTCGTAATTTCGTCCGTTATGAAAGAAAAGATTTGGCAAGTATATGGCGCACTCTGTACTTTCACTTAAATCAATTTTTGCAATTTCTGCCGCCTCACGTACGCGCCCCGTCATTGAATTGTAGTCGCTTTCAGTGAGACCGGATTTTTCTTTACTTGAAAGATCTATGCCCAAATCGTCTTGAATTATTCCGATAAAATAATCGTACAGCATTTGGTCGAAGTCGTCGCCGCCAAGTTTTTTATCGCCGTCAAGGTCAATGGCGCGATAAGTATTATTAGCTCTATCCGCTTGCAAAACGCTTATGTCGAAGGTACCGCCGCCTAAATCTACCACAAAAATTTTTTCGTTCAATTCAAGTTCACGTACCGCCGCAACTGCCGCCGCCATAGGTTCAGTGATAATTCGTATGACGTTAAGCCCTGCCGCTATACCGGCTTTTTTGGTTTCGTCTTTTTGATTGCCCGTGAAGTACGCGGGAACTGTTATAACGGCATTAATCTTAGTGTCCGGTTCCAAATGCAATTTTTCAATTACTTGAGCTTTAACCTCTTTCAAAATTTCCGTCGCAACTTCTGTCGGCGTAAAAGTCAAGCCGCCTACCGTCCAAGTCTTTTTCGCGTCCGCCATGTATGTTTTTGATGAACGTATGGTATTTTTCGGGTCAAGCACGCCCCACTTTTTGGCTTTTTTACCGATAAAAATATTTTTATCCTTGTCAACATACAACACGGAAGGGAGCATTTTACTGCCCTTGATTTTTATAATGGTAGGTTTTCCCGCGTTCAAATAGCACGCAAGGGTGTTCGTGGTACCTAAATCAATTCCGATAAAAATTTCTTTCATACAAATTTCTCTCTCCATTTCTCTTCAGAAGGATTATCAGCAGGCTTGTCATTAAAATTTTTGGCGGGAGCGTTATCAAAATTATTTTTCATAAGCGCAACATCTAAATCGCCGTCAAAATTATTGTCATGTATAAGTTCTGCGGTATTCTTAGCGTCAGAATCAATTCCCTTACGCTCGGCGTCTGCATTGTTGGATATGGTACTCAATCTTTCATTTTCGGCTTGAACTTCTTTAAGTTTCTGCGCGTTATTGGTAAGCTCTTGTTCAAGTCTGCGATTTTCCTGCGTTAATCTCTCCAGCTCCGGGTCATTACCTGCACCGGTATTTTTAATATGTTCTGTATCGGAATAAGTGTCCTTATCCTGATAAAAAGCCATGCGCTCATCGTCCAAATTGGCGCTTGCCATAACTAATGTGTCGCTGTCAATTTGAATTTGCTGTTCCTTTTCATTAAGCGTTTTTTCCTTTTCATTAAGCTCCTCTTCTTTTGCTTTCAAATCGGAATAAAAATTTTGGAGCAGTGTAGTCAATTTTTCATTATGCTCACGGGAATTTTTCAACTCGGCATTGAAAGTTTCAACCTGCGCGGAAAGTTCATCTTCAAACTTTTTTCTCTGCGCGGCAAGTTCGGCATCCTTATCTTGAATGGTTTCTTTAAGGCGCGTTTCGGCTTGCTCGCGTTCATCAGCCAACTGCGTTTTCAAATTATTAATTTGAATATTTTTTTCATTGCACGCTGACTGCGCCGCCTTCATTTCGGCGTAATAGTAGTTGGCAAAATTGTAAATGTGATTCAAAATGTCACGTAAATTTTCAAACGCCTGCTTTTCATCAAAATTTGCGTTCAAAATATCCCCTCCTTATCCTTCGTACTTATGATTAATCTTGGTACTTGTTTAAAATATTTTGCAAGTCTCCGCGCATATTTTTACAGCGGCTCTCGGCATTTGCCAGCTTATTTTCGGTATCTTGTAACGCGATATCTTTTTTACTTGCTGACTGTTGAAGTGCGTCCAAAACCTTACTGCCGTAATAAAAAAGCTTTTCCAAATTTTCCTTTGTGTACTCGTCACGTTCCCAATTTCCTTGACCGTATTCGTCCATAAAATTATCCCACCTTTACAATTTTTTCTTCCATAAATTTAGGCTCGTCACTGCCGGGCTGATATTCAAAAAACTTCATTGAAATTTGTCCCGCGCCGTCCGTCTGCAGATTGAAAAGCACGGCGTCTTCAACGCTGTAAAGATTTTTATCAAGTTGCACGTCGCCGATAAAAATAACGTCCTCGCTGTCCTGCGGCAAGTCAAATTCGTTGCTGAAACTCTGATAAATCGCAACACGCCAATTATTTTTTTCAAGCTCGGAAATTAAAATCGGTTTCAAAGGAGTTGTAAAGCCGCTGAGTTCGTTTCGCTTAATGTAACGCGAAAACATTTGATTGGCGCAAAGACCGATACTGTACGGCACAACATTATGAATGGTGACGT
>CAMJNB010000162.1 GCA_946407175.1 uncultured Selenomonadales bacterium
AAGCCGAGTGGATGATTGAAATTGATAAGGAGATTGAAATTTATGCAGCGTAGAGAAAAAATCGCCTTACAAAAAATTTCTGCGGAAATTGGCTTGGCGTTAAGCTTTATGGGAAATTATACGCTTGAAGAATTTTTGGCTGATGAAAAGACTAAGCACGCAGTTGGTATGGCGGCAATAAATATCGGAGAACTTACAAAACATTTGACAGATGAATTTAGAAAAAATTATTCGCACATTTCTTGGAAAAAAGCCGTAGGATTCAGAGATGTTGTCGCCCACAAATATGAAACTTTGAATATGCTTGACGTTTTTAAAACAGTTACAGAAGATTTACCGGAAATGAAAATGCAGATTGAACAAATTTTGTCCGATGAAACTAATGTAAAAGGCGGCGATTGATTGAAGATAGCGTTTTTTGATTCGGGCATAGGAGGCTTATCGGTACTGCATCACGCAATGAAGATTTTGCCGAATGACGAATTTATTTTTTTTTGCGGACGAAGACAACGTACCCTACGGCACAAAGACGCGCGAACAGGTTTTAAGCTACGTTGACGCGGCTTTTAAATTTTTAACCGCGCAGAATGTAGGCGCAATAGTCGTGGCTTGTAACACGGCAACTTCAGTGGCGGTGCGTCCAATGCGTGAAAAATATTCCCTGCCGATTATCGGAATGGAACCCGCCTTGAAATTGGCACTTGACCTTTATCCGCAGAAAAAAGTTTTGGTGACGGCAACTGAAATTACAATTCGCGGCGAAAAAATTCAGCGCCTTATCTTACGCCTTAACGCCAAAAATCTTGCGTACCTGCGCGCGTTGCCTAAGCTTGTAGATTTTGCGGAGCGGCAAGAATTTAATTCGGACGCGGTGGAAAAATATTTGCGTGACGAATTTGCCGCGTATGACTTCAAAGATTTTTCGTCGATAGTTTTGGGCTGTACTCACTTCAATTATTTCAAAGATACCATGAAAAAATTTTTGCCCGCTCATATGAAAATTTTGGACGGCAACGCGGGGACGCTTAATCAGTTGGTACGGCTGGCAAAGTTACAAGTCGGCGAAGGCAAAAAAAATCCGCCTGTCGAGTACTTTTACTCGGGGCAGCGTGTTACTGCGCGTGACGAATTGGCGCGGCTTGAAAATTATTTGCGGCGGCTTGATGAAATGGAGTTGATTGGTTAATGAAAGTATTGTTTTTTTACCGAAAAGCACCGTGAAAGCCCCCTGCTTTAGCTGTGGGGATGAAACGCCGCAAAAACAACTTGCATTTTATTCCATCTTTCTTTATAATCTAGCCGATTTATATTCCATACAGGGTTGGGGCATCGACCCTTGCAGGAGACCTTGTAAGACTTAAATTTTTAAGCATTGGTCGATGATAGCAGAATCCCCCGCCTTTAGGCGTGGGGAGTATGTCAAAAAGTAACTGAAATTTTTCATCACGTATCGCCTACCAAAAACTAAGCCGTAGGAATTTCGTCCAAAGTCACTCTGCCTAACTTACCTGCACGAAATTCTGAAAGCACAAGTTTAACCGCCTTGTCAACGTCAAGCACGCCGCCTTTGCGAATACAGCCGCGCTTAAGCCCTATTACTTCCAAAAGTTTTTGTCCTTCATTTTCAAGCGGCTCGGCAAGTTTATACCTCTCGCAAATACCGGCGGGATTTTTTTTTGCCAACGTCTCAAGCAAAAGCCACGTTATCGGCTCAAGGTCATGAACTTCGTCGCTTATGGCGTAAGTCCACGCAAGCTTTAATGCAATGTCTTGATCTTCAAACTTCGGCGGCAAAATGCCGGGCGTATCCAAAAGCTGTAAACCGTCGGCAATTTTAATCCACTGCTTTGCACGAGTGACGCCGGGACGATTTTCAATCTTCGTATGGTTGATGCCGGCAAGACGATTTATCAAAGACGATTTACCCGCGTTCGGTATTCCGATAACCATAGCACGGGCGGCACGCGGTTTTGCGCCGTACTTAACAAGCTTGTGCGTATTTTTTTCAGCTAAAGACTTCGCTTCTGAAATTAATTTTTTAATGCCGGTACCTTGCACCGCGTCAACTGCAACGGCGGAAATTTCGGCGTCACGAAAATGTTTCAGCCAAAGTTTTGTATCTTCCTCTGCGGCTAAGTCTGATTTTAACATTGCGATTAATTTCGGTTTGTCGCCCAGTATTTCTTGAAGTGTTGGATTTTGACTGCTTGCCGGTATTCGCGCGTCCAAAACTTCTATCACAAGGTCGACAAGTTTTAGATTTTCTTCAATCAGCCGCTCCGCCTTTTTCATATGACCGGGAAACCATTGCAGTGTTTCTGATAATTTTTCGTTCAAAGTCATCAATCCTTTCGTCATTACACTAAAAATAAAGTTACGCGGTGTTCCGGCTGTACACCACAGAAAAATAAATTCGTGCTAGAATCATAAAAAATTCGTGGTTAACTTTATAAAAAATTTTAGAGAGGCGGTGTCAGTTATGGAAAATTTCAAGGCTTTTTTAGAGTTTCTGAAAAATTTTTTCAAGGTTACGAAAACGGAATCTTCAACTTCTTTTGGCGAGTCAATTACAAAATTTTTCACCGTTACGGCAAAGGCGGTCACTTTGACAAAAGACGTAATACTCACGGCAATCTTTGGGGTAGTACTTTACTTCGTTTTAATTTTGGCTGCTTCTTGGATCTGTGGAAAAATATTTGATAATTTTGATAACGTCAATTATTTGTTTTCACAAGGAAAGATTTTTGCAGGGATTGTGCTTTTAGGTATCAAGTGCTTAGTGTACTATCTCGTTGCAGCATTCTTGGCTAATAGTGATGCCGGTGTATTAATAATATTGTTAGTTTTGGCGATTTTGGTATATTTGTTAGGATCAGACATTCATCAATGTTATCAACAAAATCAAAATGGGCTGGACAGAGCGGTAACAATAGGAACGTATTTGGCGTATTCTTTCGATGACGTTCTGAAAATTGTCACGATAGTATTGGCAATTGGTTCAAGTGGTGACAGACATTAACATACAAATTAAAATTTTGAAAAAAAATTAAGCGACGTAACTGCCTTATTAAAGACGGGACGCCGCTTTTTTCTTGAAAAAATTTTGGTGCACGGTTCAAAGTTTTATATCTTCAAATGTCAATTCGTTATCTTCGGTAACGGTCAATTCGTCGATAATAACGTCTTCGTCATCGTCAATTTTGAAAAAGTCGCCGTCATCTTGCAGCATCCACGTTTCATTTGCGGCGGCGGAATTTTTCAGCACAGTTTCAACATTTTTGCCGTCGCTTGCGTAGTAAAATTTTTCTGCGTCTTCACGTGACAGCCCGCCTTGAACTTTGCGTGAAATTAAACGCTCCTTTAACATTTCTGGTCGCGCCTTGATAAAAACGGTGTAGTCGGCAAGCACGCGAATATTTGTCCAGCGCGGGTCTTTTAAAAGCAGGTAATTGCCTTCAAGCAAAATGATATCGTCTTCCACGCTTAAAACGTCATGCACCACGTCATGTAACATGCGGTCGTAGGCATTCCAGCTTGTGCCTTCCTGCCGAACTTCGCGCAGTTTTGTCTGTAGCGTGTCAACGTCGAAAGTTTCCGGCGCACCTTTTATGTCGTTAAGCAAAATTTCTTGTCCGTCTTTTGTAATTTTATTCGCCTTGAGATAGTCTGAAGGAAAATGAAAACCGTCCATACCAAGCGCACGAACAGGCGTAATTTCGATATCATCGCGGCTAAGTTTTTCAAGAAATTGTACAAGCGTAGTTTTACCTACTCCCGGCGGCGCGGCTATGAAGGCTACAACTTTTCTGTCGGTAACTTCGCGCAGTTCACTAAGTTTAAGTAAAAACGGCTTGAAAATTTTTTGAATCGCGCCTTTGCTGAATCGCACTTCCTGCGGCAAGCCGTTCACGTCCATTTTGAAATTTATCCAATTTTTATTCTCGTCCATAAAAATTTCCTCCTCTGCTGAAAGTATACTATGTATTACGCGCTTTTTCAATCTGTAAAGGTGTTGACCGGTTGGATGTCGTAATTGAGCGCAGTCGACGCCGTGAAGTTGCAACGTCAAAAAAAGTTTGTTACAATGACAAAAAAATTTGGAAAGGGCGGTCTAATTGAAGAAGGAAATTAATGTTTTTGACTACGCGGGCGATATCGTCAAAGCGCTGAATAACGGCGGCGCGTTACTTGTAAGTGAGGCGGAAGATTGCGTCAACGCCATGACAATCGGCTGGGCAACGGTCGGCATTGAGTGGGGCGTACCGATTTTTGCCGTATATGTTCGTGAAGGCAGGTTTACACGTGAGCTTATTGACCGCACCGGCGAATTTACCGTAGCTGTACCGTACGGCGAAAAATATTCCGCGCAGGTTACGAAGGCGCTGGGAATGTGCGGCAGTCGCAGTGGTCGCGATATGGATAAAATTGCAAAGTCCGGTATTCATGCCGTCGACGCTGAAATTGTTCGTCCGCCTGCGATTAAAGAATTTCCATTAACGATTGAATGTCGCGTCGTATTCAGTCAAATTCAGCCGGTTAAGGAAATTTCAAGCAAGTTTAATAAATTTTATCCTGCCGACAAATTGGACGAGTACGGCGGCGCGCACATTGCTTATTACGGAGAAATTTTGAAGTCGTACATTCTTGA
>CAMJNB010000163.1 GCA_946407175.1 uncultured Selenomonadales bacterium
CGACCGCCTTAGCGTCTTGAACTTCGCGGGAACTGCAACAACTTTTTTCGTGAAATTCTTCGTCTTCAAGTTGCATAGTCACGCCCACGACTTCAAAACCGCGATAAAGCAAAATCGCCGCAGTCAGGGAACTGTCCACGCCGCCGCTCATTGCAACGGCAACTTTCTTTTTCATATTTATAATTGCAAAATTTTTAAAATCTCTAAGCTCCAAGCTCCAAGCTCTAAGCTAATCTACCGTAAATTTTCAATGTAACGTTTCAAGTCATCGGCGGCTTTTTTTGCGCGTGAAAGGTTGGCGGTAATTTCTGCGGTAGAGGCCTCTTGCTCTTGACTTATTGCGCCGGTATTTTCGATAGTCTTTGAAATTTCGGTAACGGCGTCATTCATTTGGTTAAGGGTAAGCTGAATTTTTTCCGTAGCCTCGCGGGACTGTTCGGCAAGTTTACGAACTTCCTCCGCAACGACGGCAAAACCGCGACCCTGTTCACCTGCGCGTGCCGCCTCAATCGCCGCATTCAAGCCGAGCAAGTTTGTCTGTCCCGCAATGTTCGTAATGAAGTCGATAACCTTTACCGTATCGGCATTTTTTTCCTGCAAAAGTTTTGCCTGTTTAATGGACTCCTGCCCTGCCGTTGCCAAAGTCTTGGCGCTCTTTGCCACGCGATCTACCGTTTCATAAACCACGCCCATAGCGTTTGCAATTTCTTCTATAGACTGCTTGAGACGTTCGTAGGTTTCCTGCTGTTGATTCAATTCAGCCATAAAAATTCCCCTCCAAAAATTATTTCTTCCCTATTTTCAACGCGCCTAAAAAAAATCCTTTACATTTATACTGCACTAAAAAATTTCTTTATCTCGCGCCGACGCTTATTGATATTCCGTGCTGATAATGTCATCATCAAGCGGCTTGATATTCTTCTTTATAAAATTTTCATCGTCCTTGTCTGAGGTAAGCAGAATAAATTTTTTAATGCGCCCTTCGTTATAAAGGAATCTTGCCTCGTCGCTGGTGATAATCGGTAAAAGTTCGCCGTTGGTCAAAGTCAGTGACACGTTATCTTTTTCGTAGGTGATATTCAGCGCGGAATTATTTTCATTTTCCGGATTATCATTGACGATAAAGGTAATTTCCAGCCCGACTTCGTTTTGCAACATAATTTCGGCAACGGCGGCGCCCATTTCGTTAAGCCCGTTGAAAATTGCGGCAGGTTCAATTTCAGCCCGCTTTTTAAGACCGAGAGTACGTGCAACATTGCGATTAAAAATTTCTTGCTCATTGAAAATTTTGTCGAGAAAATCTTTCTGCCTGTCATAAGCGCCTTGAAAATCTGAAAGAATCTCTTTAACCTTATCGGCAATCTTCGGCATATCGTCTTCAGTTTCACCGAATTTAAAATCAGCCGGTATGTTGATGTCAACGTCATTGGCGGCGGCACCGCGTCTGCCGGTTATGACGACGCAACCTAAAATTGCGGCACGGCGCGGCATCATGTCTTTTGAAACGTGATCGCTAAAGTCGACATAAATTTTAGCCTCTGCCAAAAGTTTCGGCGCGTCCTCCGCTTGAGAATCTTGAATTGCCAGCCAATTTGCCTTAGGTACCCTTGACGCAAGCTTTGAAATGAATTTTGAATCAGACGCCGCGTTAAAGACAACGGTATTTTTCTTTTTACTGAAGTCTACCGAATCATGCAATTTCATAAGCGTGGGACTTACGTAATCGCCAATGGGATAAATTCTTTCGTCGGGAACCGCATTGACTTTTAAAAATTGTTTCGCGTATTCGGACTGCGTCCAATGCTCAATGTCATCGTCAAACTTTTGAAAGCAGAAAAATTTCGGCATTGGCGCGGTTAAAATTTTGTCAAACTGCGCGACGGTTTTTAAAGCGGTATCGCGGAAAAAATTATCGACGCTAAGCCACCATATTACGCGCCGAATATTTTTAAACGCGTACAAAAATACCGTCATTGTTTCCGGCACAATTACGACGTTTTTTGAATCGTCCTCCACGTCATAAATGTAAGGCACGCGAAAATATTTGTAGGCTGGCGGTATCGGCTCATCGGGATTAAAATCGTTTGCGACGGGAATGTATACCAACTTGGCATTGACGCCGAGACGAATAAGGCGGGAGCAAAGTCTGTGACAAAGTTCAGCTGCGTCATTTCGCACGCCTCCCGCGCAGATTATGTAAAGTTTGCTATCGGGATATAAAAGCATTCAATTCACCACCGTTCTTACTAGATCGCTAGTTGATAGATCGCTAGTAAACTAGTAACTAGCAACTAGCTAACTAATACTCATTCGGCTTTTTAATCGGCGTACCGAAAATCAAATTGTCCAAAAGTCCGATAAGCTGATTAATTTCCGGCTTTGAAATCTGTCCGCTTGCACCGAGTGACTGACCCTTAAGGCGCATTTCTTCATTTATCAGCGACGAGAAAAGTACGAAAGGCACTTCGTGAAGGCGTTCATTTTCGCGTACAAGTTTCAGCAGGCGGTGACCGTCCATTTTCGGCATTTCAACATCAGAGACGATAACGCCGACGTGATTTTCGATAGGTCCTTCTTTCGACGCAAGGTTTCTGAGATAATCCCACGCATCTTGACCGTTGCCGAAATCGCGGACGAATCTGTAGCCGCTGTCGTGCAACGTAGTAACAAGCAAGTCACGCAACATTGCCGAATCTTCCGCAACAACAACGTGAACGTCGGAGCGCAATGTTTTAATATCGGCAGTAACTTCTTCAACCGTCGTCAACTTCGCATTAATTTCCGGATTAATTTCCGCAATAATAGTTTCAAAGTCCAAAAGCAAAACGATTCTGTCAGTCATCTTGATAATGCCGACAACGCGGGATTGGTCACCTACTTCCGGCGCAGGTTCCATATCCTTCCACGAAATGCGGTGAATGCGTGAAACGTTTTCTACCAAAAAGCCTATGCTGTAGTTGTTAATTTCCGTGACGATAATATTTTTAGTCTGCTCGCCGCTGGACATAACGTTAAGGCAACGCGGAAGGTTGACGAGAGGAATTGCCTTGCCGCGCAGAGTGAAAAGACCGTCAATGTAGGGGTGAGCTTGCGGCATTGCGGTTACCGGTACGCGCTGAATGACTTCACGCACTTTTGCAACGTTTATGCCGTAGTTTACTTTGCCGATGCTAAATTCTACAATTTCAAATTCATTGGTACCGGTTTCAAGGAGAATACCTTTTTTATCGCCGGCGGTTTCTGCCCCCGCACGCGCTTTATCTTTCGCCATAAAACTTTCCTCTTCTTTCATATAAATTTTCTGATATTATAAGAGAAGGCAATTTAAATTTCAAGTTGCAATGTCAAAAACTGCAAGGCTTTAACGTGTCATTTCAGCAGATATCTTTGCATATAACACGGCAGGATTTTTGTTAAGGTTATCGAAAATGAAAATTTTAGAAAATTCGCAGAGTGAGTAACTACTTAAGGAGGTGACGTTTTTCTTTTTTGATTTATCATTAAAATTTATAGAGATATTTTTGCAACATTAGGGGGATGGGGAAATTGATGTTTTTACTGGCGCTGTCGCCGATATTGTGGCTGGTAATTGCGCTAAGCGTAATAAAAATGTCGGCATGGAAAGCTTGCATAATCGCGCTGATAATTTCACTTGCCGTCGGTATGGGCGTATGGCAAATGGAAAGTGTCCGCGCAATGGAATCTGTTTTGGAAGGCGTGGCGCTTGCGTGCTGGCCTATTTTATTGGTTATCGTAGCAGCAATTTTTACTTATAATTTAACACTCCATACAAAGGCTATGGACACGATTAAAGAAATATTGACAAGCGTCAGCCACGACAAGCGCGTACTGATTCTGTTAATCGGTTGGGGATTCGGCGGCTTTTTGGAAGGTATGGCAGGTTTCGGTACGGCAATAGCTGTTCCGGCAGGTATGCTTGCAGGTATCGGCATAAATCCGATTTTATCCGTGTCAGTCTGCTTAATTGCAAATTCAGTTCCTACAGCTTACGGTTCAATCGGTATTCCGCTCGTCACTTTGGCAAATGTCACGGCGCTTGACCCCGTGCAACTTGCAACGTTCACTTCACTGCAACTCGGCGTGCTGACTTTACTCTGTCCTTGGTTAATGGTTATTGTAACCGGCGGCGGAATGGGAGCACTGCGCGGAATGTCAATGATGTGTTTAGGTGCAGGTCTCGCCTTTTTCATTCCGGAATTGGCACTTTCAATGTTCGTAGGTCCCGAATTGGCAGTAGTCGCAGGCGCAATTTTGACAATGGGTACAATCGTCGTGCTTGCGAAAAAATTTCCGATTGACGATCCCGAATACGCAATGACTTCAAAGACACATACCGCAATTACAACGGCGAAGGCAATTAACGCGTGCTTGCCGTTCATTTTAATTTTCATCTTCCTGCTTTGCACAAGCAAACTTGTACCGCCGATTAATGCCGCGCTGTCAACGATAAAGTCAAGTGTACCGATTTATAACGGCGAAGGCGGCGTACCTTATACGTTTATGTGGATAAATACGCCCGGCGTCTTGATTATGTTGGCGTCGTTCATTGCCGGCAGTAAGCAGGGCGCAAGTGTCAGCGAAATGCGTAGTGTACTCGGAAAGACGATTAACGGTCGTAAATTTACA
>CAMJNB010000164.1 GCA_946407175.1 uncultured Selenomonadales bacterium
TCCTAAAATTTGGGATCACGACGGCAAGTATTATTGCGTTATCGGCAACAGAATCCATGACCGCTCCCGCACACAGATTGTAATGTTTGAGTCAGAAAATTTCTTTGATTGGAAATTTAAATCGGTAGTTGCAATTTCAAATCCCGACGGCTCCGAAGGCACGATGTGGGAATGTCCCGGTTTCGCGCATTTCGGCGACAAGTACGTTATGATTATTTCCCCGCAACACGTACCGCCGCAGGGCAGACTTTATCATAACATTCACCAAGCAGGTTACATGGTCGGCACGCTTGACTACGACAAAGGCATTTTCACGCACGGCAATTTTGTCACGTTCGACTACGGCTTTGACTTCTACGCAACTACGATGATGAAAAATCCCGAAGGACGCTACTTCATTATCGCGTGGCTTGACATGTGGCAAAGTCCCTTCCCCGAACAAGAGGACGGCTGGAGTTGCATTCTTACCATTCCGCGTGAACTCAAAATGCGCGAAGACGGCACCGTACTCACCGTACCGCCCGATGAACTTTTGGAAATGCGTAAAGAGTGCGTAAGCTACGACAATCTTACGATTGAAGAGCCGACACAGCTTGAAGGCGTTAAAGGCGACGTTGGCGAACTTCTCTTCGACGTTGACCTTAAGCAGACCGGCGATTTCAGCTTTGAACTTCGTTGCAGTGACGACGGCACGGAAAAGACCGTTTTCTACTACAATGCGGCGGAAAAATATTTCGGCTTGAACCGCGATAAGGCGGGCAAAGATCAGAGCGGCGTACGTGAATTTGACCTGCCCGAACTTGACATGTTGCAGTTCAGAATTTACCTTGACAAATCCTCAATCGAAGTTTTCATGAACGGCGGAGAATATGTAATGTCAACGCGCGTTTATCCGCGTGAAGATTCTCTCGGCATTCGCTTTGTACCGACCTCCGGCAAGATGGTTATTCCTACCTTGAAATTCTATCCCTTTGACTTGTAAAATACATTTTGACGAAATAATATTTTGACAAATACATTTTTTTCGCGCCTGAAATATGTTGGCGCTATTTTTTTTAGAAGGGAAAATTTTTATGGACAAGAAATTAAAAATTGGAATAATCGCCGGCGTTATCGTGCTGATTTTGGCGATAGGCTGTTGGTATCATTTTGTAGCCGATACGAAAACGCCTGAATACGCGCTTGACGTTGTGGAAGATTCAATTAAAAAGCACGACAAGGAAACGTTTTATCAGTACGTCGACTTGCAGGGAATACTTGAAACGAGTTATGAAGGCATTATAGACGGCATGACGTATTCAGATAAGGCAATGTCACCGGAAATGCGCGACTCGGTGAAAAGTTTCACTGAAATGTTGCGTTCGCCCATGCTTTTAAGTCTGCAGGCGTCTATTGATTCGTACATTGATACCGGCGACTTTCACGAAGAGGATAACGCCGGTGTTTCTGAACTTTTAAGGCGTACGGGTATGGATAAATCGGAATTTCGCGGCGTCGGTGAAGTTGAGATAGACCCCAAAAATGAAGACGAGGCTGTTGCCGATATTTTACTGTACCACCCTGACCTTGAGCGCGAATACACTTTGAAATTTATTTTGAAACGCGGTGATTCGGGGCAGTGGAAGATTGTACGTGTAGAAAATTTTCATGACTTCATAACGCAGATTAATCGCGTGCGCAGAAAAACGCTTGACGCCTACTTGGAAAAGTCCTCTGAAATAAATATTCGCCACGACAAGGCGGCGAAAGAGATTGAGCAAAAATATAAAACTGCGGCGTCGGCAGGCAGTCTTGCAAAAGAGGAGACGCGTAAAAAGTTACGTGACATTATGGCGGACGAGCTGAAAAAGGATTGGCAAGAGCGCAAAGACGAGCTGGCGAAATTAACCGTACCGAAAGACGCTGAGACGTTGCAGAATTTGTACTTGAAAATCTGCGACCTTGAAATTGCGTACGCGGAAGGTTACGCGCAGTGGATGGACGATAAAAACGCCTACACCGTTAAGACTGCGGAAGAAAAGCGTAGGCAGGCGCAGACTTTGAAGGCAGAGGCGTCTAATTTGGCTCATCGAATGGCGGAGTAGGTTTTAGAATTTATTTTTTATCAAAAAAAATGTTCTTTAATCGCTTTCGGCAAGGCGTACGGCAAAAATAAAATGTCAATCGGTTCAAAGGATTCTAAAGTTTCTCTTTGTTTGGAACGAGCCTTACCGGTCTTGCATTTTGTTACGAAATCTTCGCAGGTTCCTTTATCAAGACTATACTTTTTTTCTCCAATACGTTTTTCTGCATTTCTGACGGTTTCTTTCGGCGAAAACGTTCTACCCATAAACATTCACTCCATTTAAATTCGTGGAAACATTTTAAGCGCTGTAGCGTTTCTTCAAAGTCCTCGTCTCATTGCCTTTCCTGTCGTACAAATGAACGTGGTATTCATCACTGCCGTCAAGAAATTCTTTGAGTGAAGTTTTGCGAACTTCCGGTTCATCAATTCCGGTTACCTTGCCAAAAAGTCCAAGATCGTTGGTGTAATGAACGACTTTACCTTTGCCGACATAAATGCCGTGATGACTGTAAAGACCTCTGTCAACGGAAATGTGATCGCCATAATGCGGCATGCTCATTTAAATCACTCCTATTATTAGATATTAGCCGGTAGCCGTTAAAAATATATCTGCTACCGGCTATCCGCTACTTGTTGCAAGCTACCGGCTAAAAACCAAATTATTTACGCGATTTAAAGTCTTCGTCAACTTCTTTGCGCCATTCGTCGTCAATAGGTGCACTGGCGAAACCCACCCTAGGTGCCGCCGCAAATGCCGACATAAAATGACTTACCGCGCGATATTTTTTCTCCGTGCCTTCTCTGTCATTGTGGTAATTTACTGCGCGCCTTGCACTTATGCCGATACTTCCCGCCACGTCGATAGCGTCAATGTTCGCGCCCAAGAAAAGGAACTCCCAGCCGTTCTTTTCCTGTTGCTTTTTGACAAGCGCTTTAATTTCTTTGTAGCTGTAGCGGCGACTTGAATTTTCCATGCCGTCCGTCGTAATTACGAAAAGCGTTTTGGCAGGCTTGTCTTCTTCACGCGCGTACTTGTGGACGTTTTTAATATGTCTAATCGCGTCACCGATCGCGTCAAGCAAAGCCGTTGAACCGCGTACCGCGTAATCTTCCTCAGTCATCGGCTTAATGTCGGCAATCGGCACTCTGTCATGCAGGACAACGGATTCATGGTCGAAAAGCACCGTCGAAACCAAAACTTCGTCTTCGGATTTTTTCTGATTTTCAATCGTGGAATTGAAACCGCCGATAGTGTCGGATTCGAGACCGGACATCGAGCCGCTGCGGTCAAGGATAAATACAACTTCAGTCAAATTTTTCATGGCTGTTCCCTCCAAAAGGTTTTACTAAAATTTTTAAAAACGTCTTACTAAATTTACCTTATGTGCGAATTTTAGCAGAAAGATTTTTGAAGGGGACGCATGACAGGCGACAAAAAAATTTTTTTAGTTTGTGAAGTATTTTTTAAAGTGTTAAAGTAGTTAAGTGTTTTAAAATTTTTTCAGCCGCCGAGTAAAGGTTGCTTGTATTCGTACAGGTATTCGTTGACAAGAAAAATGTCGTAGATTTTACGTTCAATGAAAAAAGTTACAATCACGTCAGCTAAATTATTTTTTGTCAAGGTGTAGCCTGCCGTCGCCAAAAATTCCTGCGTCGTGTCTAAGTCCAACTGCAACGCTATTGCGAAGGCAAGTGCCGTTTCTTTCGACGTGCGGTAATTTGTATTGCCGGCGATTTTTGAAAAGTGTCGGCGGTCGATATTGGCGCGTTTGTAGATATTTGAATTTTTTTCGCCGCTCTCTTTAATCAGCCGCAAAAGCATTTCTGAAAAAGTTTCGCCCCGCTCTTCGTCGTACATATGTTTAAAATCTATTTTATCAAATTGCGGGAGGGCGCAACAAAGCATTACCGGCTGAATGAAACCTGCGCGGCTTCGCGTTGCAGACCCTGCGGCAAAATCGTCATATGCAGAGTACGCGGCAAAATCGTCAGCTTGATAATTTTCCGCAATGTAGCTTTCAAGTTCAAGCTTAATATTTTTTAGTTCGGTATCGTCACTCATTTTTCAAGCCCTTCTATGAAGTCATTTAAAATCGTGCTGAATTTTGCCGCGTAATTTAAATTCATATGGTCGGCGTCTGTAAAGTAATCGTCCGTAAAACCTTCCAAATTCCAGCCGTCGAATAATACCGCGTCAGGATGATTTTTTTGTATCTCATTAATTAAAAAATAAAATTCGTCCAATTTTTTTCTGTTGAAATACTGCCTGTAAGCCGGAGTTAAAGGTGTTAAAATCATTATGGGACGCACGTTATTTTCTTCGCACAGCGTTAAGTAGTCGTCCAAAATCTGAACATTTTCTTTCACCGTTTCGGGGTAGGTTCTAACTTTATCCCAAACATCAATTCTTTTTCTCATATTGACTCGTGCAACAAAATTCATAAATCTCAGTGAAGTATCTTTTTGATAAAAAATGTTGTTCAAATCTACATTATCAAGCGGAAGGCGCGTATTTAAAAATTCTTCGCTAAATAAATTTCCAAACTGCTCAATCGGCATCCAAAAA
>CAMJNB010000165.1 GCA_946407175.1 uncultured Selenomonadales bacterium
AAAGATTTGATCTACAGCATAGAAGAACGCACGAAATTTGTTTTGTCGGAGATGTCTGATTTTTATGGTGATCTCAGACTTTTGGAAAGGGTTGTTAATGAAATAAATCAGCACCCCGAAAATTTTAGAGCGCACCCTGCAAGATTGGGCAGTGAAATTCAAGAAGGTGACGTCGCCGCGTTGCGTTATGCTCCTTTTTTAAGCCTTGATGACTTGTCAAAGCCGGAATTAAGATATGAAATAGATATGCTGGGCAACTTGCAAAATTTGTTTTACTTTTTCAGTTTAAAATATCGCAATCCGGATTTTTGGGACGCCCCGACTTTTGGAATATTAACCGAGTCCGGCATAGGTATAATGGCTGATTCGGCAGTAACTCTTGAGCAATGGCGCTCTTCAAACGATAACGCAGACTTTTGGAGCAACCCTTTGTATGTAGAAGCCAAAAAGGCGTGGCTTGAAGGCAGGAGAAATGAACCGATATATACCAGCACGTACAGTCCCGGCATTAACAGAAATCTCGGTGTCTTTTCATGTTCAATCCCTTATGAAGTCAACGGAAATTTTGGTGGAGTAATATTTTTTTCTATCTTAATGGACGAACTGGCTTACCTCGTAGAACCTGCAACATCCACTAACGACGAATTTAATTTTGTGCTTAATGCCGAAGGTAAAGTTATTCTAAGTTCCCAAGAAAAATCAAGCGACTTAAAAGAATTGCAACTGGTGTACGATAATCCGCCGGACATTCGCGAAAGTCAACAAAAGGCATTGGCGGAAATTGCAAAAAAAATGTCTGTCGGCAAAAAAGGAATGGAGGAAATAGAACTTAACGGCAATTTGTATTTCATAGCGTATGCGCCTATTCAAGAATTGCGTTGGAGTCTCGGTGTAGCATTGCCTGCCAATGAAGTCACTGAAACCATTGAAGAGAATCGAACCGTTATTCAAAATTTGACTGAAGAAAAAGTAAAAACACTCGACCAAAGATTCATATTTATTATGGTATCAATGCTTTTTATCGCGTTGATAATTTGGGCTCTTGTAACTTCGATAATCGGCAGGAATTTGGCAATTAGATTTGTAAAGCCGATTAAAGACCTTTCAGAAGGCGTCCGCGATATTGCAATGGGTAATTTTAAAAAGCAGATTGAAGTTGTAAAAACCGGTGACGAAATTGAATCGCTGTCAACCACTTTTAACGCAATGACAATCGATTTGCAAAATTATATAAAAAATTTGAATGCCGTTACTGCCGAACGTGAGAGAATGGCGGCGGAATTGGACGTTGCCAAAAATATTCAGCGCAGTATGTTGCCGCAGGAGTTCCCGCCCTTCCCCGATAAAACCGAATTTGACATTTACGCGACAATGGAGGCGGCGAAAGAAGTCGGCGGCGACTTTTATGACTTCTACCTTGCGGACGAAAATCACCTCGTTGTTACGATAGCTGACGTTTCCGGTAAAGGCATTCCCGCCGCGTTGTTTATGATGAGCAGTAAGACGATTTTAAAAAATTACGTGCTTATGGCAAATACGGCGGACGATTTGGCGGCGGCTATGACATTAGCCAATCAGCAACTTTGTCAAAACAATGAAGAGATGATGTTCGTCACAATCTTTTTGGCGATGCTCGACTTAAAGACCGGCAAATTAATTTACGTCAATGCCGCGCATAACAGTCCGCTGATTTATCACAACGGAAAGTATGAATACCTGCCGCGTATAAAAGCCTTTGCGCCCGGCGTGAGACCTAAGGCGAAGTACCAACAGGCTGAATTGCAAATGGATCCCGGCGACATTTTGTACCTGTACACCGACGGTGTCACGGAAGCTGAAAATACTGAAGAGGAGCTGTACTCCAATGAACGCTTGCAAGAATTTTTGAACACTACCGATTCAACCGAGCCTTTGGAAGACCTTTTGGCGCAGGTTCGTCAATCCATTAAAGACCATGTAAACGGTGCGCAACAGTCCGACGATATCACAATGTTGGCACTTCGATTTAACGGCAAAGAAAACTCTTAAAGAGAAAATAAAATTTCAGGTCTGAATATAAATTTAAAATCTGAAATAATTTTAGCAACAAAAAAAGCCTTCCTACTGCGGGAGGCTTTCTTTTTATGTCAATCTTTATGTCAATTATTTTTTAGTCAATCGCCGCGACCTTCAAAATTTTTCATATCGTCATAACTCATTGACCGCGTATGCTTAGTGTGCGCCCATTCGTGTTCATTGCGGTGAATAAAACCTAAAAATATTATCGGTATCCACGTGTAAATGAATATTGGGTAGAGTAGCATGTAAAACCACGACTTAATTTTTGCGCGAACTTTTATCAAAATTATCATCGGTAACAGATATTGACCAATCATTATCGCCGCCATAATCTGAGACGGCATGACCGAGTAAATGTTTGTGAAAAGCGGTCCCGTCAGCATTTGCAGGTAGCTTATCACCATGAAGAAGGCGGATAGCATTAAAAAGTGCGGTTGCAAAAGGTAAATACAGCCGTCCCAAATTCGGATATCCTTCTGCCGCCAACCTTCGACAAGCAACTTTGGTATGAACCGGTGAGCCACGTCAAATTGTCCCTGCGCCCAACGTTTTCTCTGCGTCCAAGACTGCTTGAATGTCAGCGGCTTTTCGTCATAAACAACGGCGTCATGAGCCCACGTCGTCTTTAAACCTTCCGCAAGCGACTTCATGGTAAATTCCATATCCTCAGTCAAGCAGGTAGCACGCCAACCGTGCCGCTTTAAAACGTCAATGGTAATGCACATTCCCGTGCCGCCGAGTACCGCAGACAAGCCTATATTCGTTTTGGCAAGGTGAGAGACGTGATCTATAATCCAAAAGGCAATGGCGAAGGTGCCGGAAACCCAAGTGTCGTAGGGATTTTTCGCGTCAAGAAAACCTTGAATGATTTTATCGCCCTTCATAAGGCGGTTATTCATCTCTGCCAAAAAGTTGGGGTGAACCAAATTATCCGCGTCGAAAATGGCAACGGCGTCATAAATTTTTCCGGTCTTCTCCATGTCGAAAAGTCTTTCAAACATCCATTCAAGCGCGAAACCTTTACTTTTTTTCTCATTGTCAACACGTACACAGACATTGGCGCCGGCTTTTTCGGCAATTTCCGCCGTGTTGTCGTGACAGTTATCCGCAATGACGTAAACGTCGTAGAGTTCGTGAGGATAATTCAGCGACATAAGATTTTTTATAAGCGGCGCGATAACTGCGCTTTCATTGTGCGCGGCAACAATCACGGCAAATTTTTTTTCCGGCGTAGTAAATTTTTTTTCCTTCTTGCGCCACATTCCGCAAAATCCGATTATAAAAAAATACATCGTGAACAGAAAAAGTATAGACTGTAACGGCACCATTACTACATCAAGCGGGTAATTAAACAACTAACTATCTCCCATTCACGAATAAAATTTTTTACTGCAAATTAATATTGCGCTATATTCTACACTTCCCGCCGCATTAATGCTAGTGTTTTTTTTTCGTTTTTTATAAAAATTGTATCATGGCGTTCTACTTACTTTCAACTCTTAAAATCACTGAAACATTTCGCATAATTTTGGAGCGTAGCATACAAATAGACTGCAGAATTTATCGACGGCAATTAAAATTTTTAATTGCTTTTTCCCTGCGTTTCGACATAGGGCTTTTTTATATCATCTTGAAAATTGCTCTTAATTTATGACTGTAGACAACGCGTAAACTACAAATTACCTTGAAGTAGTGATTAAATATGTACAAAAATTTCTGCATTAAATTTTACAAACAAAAAAGCCCTCAAACCTTAAGCCTGCAGGATTTAATGCGGCGTCGTACTTTGGGTACAAGCTCATTGACCACTTCTTCGGAAAGAAAAACAAGCGGTAACGCCTAACTAAGCGTCCTGAATGGCGCAATCTCCTCAAAAGTTTTACCAGAACTCTTGAGGGGATTTTCTTTTACGCCGGTGACATTTGTGGATATAATTTTCTTTTAGATATTATAATAATAACACAACCCAAAAAAAAATTGGCAAGGCGTTTTCATAAATTCGGTATCCACATTTTATTTAACTCTTTTACGCGTAAATTATTTTTTAAAAGCCAAACGGTAAACATACGTTCAGCAAAATGTCCTATGACGCGTCGCGGCATATATGAAATTTTTTCAAGTGGTACTTTTTCTAAAATTTCACTGGCTGTATTAAGTACAAAAGAAAAAAGCCATTCGCAGTAACTTTCAAAAATATATTTTCTAGTGATAAACATATGGCATTCATAATACGTCGGTGAGTTCATCACGTAATTGAATGCGTCTTCATAATCGGGATAAAGCTTGATCATATTTTTTTTAATGTTACTTTTTACTAATTTAGCTAATTCTAATCCGGCTGTAGTTTGTATGTCTTCAAATTGCGGAGCAAAATGCCAAGATAATCTTGTAACTATAATGTCATATTTTTGCAATAATCTTTCCGCCGAATCCTGAGTCAAAATTTTGTCGTAAGAAAAATTTACATCGTTTATTTCGGTAAAAGGATTTTCTTCCGATTCCGTGAACAATCTGCGGTAGTGCGAAAGACCGATTATCGAATGAGAAGTATTTTTCCACATCCAATAAAGC
>CAMJNB010000166.1 GCA_946407175.1 uncultured Selenomonadales bacterium
CGTTTGGTGATCCCATAGCAATTCGCTTGCGTGCGTACAATTTGTCTCTTAGAAAAGACGATGCAAAATTGATAAAGGTTAGTTTATAATTGAAAGGAGTTGAAATAATGTCGTCTTTATCGGTTATTCTCACAGGTCAGCCTAACTGCGGGAAGTCAAGCATTTTTAATCATTTAACCGGCTTACGCCAAAAGGTCGGTAACTTTGCCGGCGTAACTGTCGAGAAAAAAACGGCAACTATTGACTACAAGGGCAGAAGTATTTCAATCGTCGATTTGCCTGGCGCTTATTCATTGTCGGCGCGTTCGCAGGAAGAACAAATTGTAAGTGATTATTTCAAGGAAAATAAGCCGGATATAGTTTTGGATATCGTCGACGCATCTAACCTTGCACGAAACCTTTTTTTGACATTACAACTTCTTGAGCAAGGCATACCGCTTATAATAAACTTGAATATGATGGACGAGGCGGAAAAGCGCGGCATAAAAATTGATGAAATGAAGTTGGAAAAAACTTTCGGCATGCCGGTAACCAACACGGTCGGGCGCGATAATGCCAGCGTGCGTACGTTGCTTGACGTCTTCACCAATACCAGAATGAGCAATTATCAGCCGAGCGAAATGTTACAGGCGCATATTGACAAGGTGAACAATCTTCGTAAGAGCGGGCTTGCGGCGGAAAAAGTTGAAGAAGAAATTATAACTGCACGGTATGATTTTATAGATCAAGTAATGTCAAACGCGGTACGAGTTGATGCGGCGAATAAGACATTAGGCGATACATTGGATAAGTACCTTGCCAACGGAATATCGTCAATGGCAATATTAATCGTGATGTTTTACTTGCTGTTTCAAGTGGCGTTTACATGGGTCGGTCAGCCGCTTGCCGATATGTTAGGTGAATTTTTTGAAGAGACGGTAGCGGTTGCGGCAACGGAGGCTATGGCGTCGGCAGGCGTTGCGGACTGGATGCAGTCTTTGGTATCGGACGGAATTATTGTAGGCGTCGGCAGTGTTTTGAGTTTTGTACCGTTAATCTTCACGCTGTTTTTATGCTTAAGCTTTCTTGACGGCACGGGTTACATGGCGCGTGTTGCATTTATAATGGATCCTATCATGCGTCGTGCGGGACTTTCCGGCAAAAGCATAATGCCGCTGATTATGGGATTTGGTTGCGGCGTACCGGCGATTATGGGCGCAAGGACGCTTGATTCACACAAAGACAGAATGATTTCAATTTTAATCACGCCGTTTTTGACTTGTAACGCGAAAGTTCCGATTATCGCTCTGTTCGCGGTAATGTTTTTCCCCGACAACGCCGGCAATATCGTATTCGCAATGACTCTTCTCGGTTTGATTGTCGCGATACTTATGGCTAAGGTTTTGGGTGCGACGGCGTTCAAAGGACATGATTCAAGCTTTTTACTGGAACTTCCGCCCTACCGTATGCCGGATATGAAGTCGGTGTTACTTGAAACGTGGGATAAAGGTAAAGGCTACTTGGTAAAAGCCGGCACGATAATTTTTGCAATGTCTGTAGCAATTTGGTTTTTAAGCAGTTTCAATTCGGACGGAATGACGGACGAAATGAGCGAAAGTTACTTGGCAGGTATCGGATCGGCAACGTCGGTACTTTTTGCGCCGCAGGGTTTTGACACGTGGGAAGCTGGCGCGGCGGTAGTCACCGGCGTTATGGCTAAAGAAGCTGTTGTATCGACAATGGGAATTTTGTACGGCGCTGATGATGTTTCGACGGAACCGGACGAGGCTGAAGAGGCGTCGGAAGTCATGCTGGCTACGCCTATGGCTACGGCGTTCACACCTTTGGCGGCATTGGCGTTCATGGTATTCACGCAACTTTATTCGCCCTGCGTCACGGCACTCGGCACGATTAAAAAGGAAACAGGCAGTTGGAAGTGGATGGCGTTTGCGTTTGTATACACCTGCGCGGTTGCGTGGTTCGCGGCGCTTATAGTTTATCAAGGCGGTAAGTTACTCGGATTTAATTAAGAATTAAACTCTCTAAACTCCAAGCTTTAAGCTGAAAACGAGGGTTTTAACAGTTAAGAAAAACTTATACTAAATTATAAAATAATCCAAAAATATAAGGAGGTGAATACCGTTACTGAAAAATTTTTAAAGTTGACTTTTAAAATATTCTCTGTATAATATGCGTGTCTGAACGAAAACCAAATTTGGACAAAGTACCCGTACGTTAGCGGGGAATTAAAGCCTGTGGAGCGTCATACCAAACGCAAGTAGCTACGGCAAAAGCGGACGCGGTGAATCAGGAATGGGACATTAAAGTTTACAACTTTTTATAAGTTCTCAGTAACGGTGACAAAAATGGTTGCAACGATAATTTTGGGCGTATGTATTGCAGGCGGTTTTGCGTACGGCATTAAGTGCATTTACAGAAATTTTACTACCGGCAAGGCGGCTTGTTGCAACGGCGGCGCTGATTGTCCGCACTGTGCAAAGTGCAAGGCTATGGCCGGAAAATAATTGATAACTATGATTGGAAAATAATTTATAAATTTTGGGCGGCGGATAACGTCGCTTTTTTTGTGCGGAGATTTGACGGCTTATTTATAATAAAAATAAAATCGACGGTGATAAAATGAATTTGGATAAACAAATTTCTAACGTTGCTGAAATTATTCACGGCGCAAAAATTATTTTAATCGGCGCCGGCGCAGGGCTTTCAACGGCGGCAGGCTATACTTATTCGGGAGAGCGCTTTAAAAAATATTTCTCTGACTTCGAGAAAAAATACGGCTTTCACGATATGTACAGCGGAGGCTTTTATCCATATGAAACGGCGGGAGAATTTTGGGCGTTTTGGAGCCGAAACATTATGTGTAACCGTTACGACCAACCTAAAAGCGCGATTCACCAAAAACTTTTGAAACTTGTTCGCGACAAAGATTATTTTGTATTGACGACTAATGTGGATCATCTTTTTCAAAATAACGGCTTTGACAAGGCGCGGCTTTTCTACACGCAGGGCGATTACGGGCTTTTTCAATGCTCGACGCCGTGTCACGATAAGACTTACGATAACGAAGAAATTGTACGGAAAATGTTTGGGGCGGAAAAAAATATGTCCGTGCCCGATGAACTTTTTCCGCGCTGTCCGAAATGCGGCGAAATGATGACTACTAACCTGCGCATAGATGATAAGTTTGTTGAGGACGGCGGCTGGAAAATCGCGTCTTACAATTACAAAAAATTTTTGCAGAAACATTTAAACGATGAAATTATTTTCTTGGAATTGGGCGTCGGCGGCAATACGCCGGGTATTATAAAATTTCCATTTTGGCGTTTTACGGCGGAAAATCCTAAGGCAAAATATATCTGTGTCAACAAGGGCGAAGACTTTGCACCGCAAGAAATTTTGCCGCAAAGTTACTTAATCGACGTCGATATTAAAGAATTTTTAGAGAAAGTTTGAGGACGTATCAATGGACAAGTTGCAGAAAATAAAAAAACTTAACGCACAGTTGATAGCAGAAATGCCTGACGTGCAAGTTGCAGAAATACCTGACGATTTAATTTCACAGAGAAAACTTTTGCGCGCGTTGATGAATGTTCGTCCGCCAATGCCGCTTGATGAAAATTTTTTGAAGTTGCAGGACGAAATTTTGTCTGCGGAAGTCGAAGAGCGCGGCATAGTGACGCTGAAAGATATTCCCGACGTTGATAAAAATATAAAACTTTGGCAGGGCGATATCACGCGCCTTGAGGTTGACGCGATTGTAAACGCCGCCAATTCCGCGTTGTTGGGTTGTTTCATACCGTTGCACACTTGTATTGATAACGCGATCCATTCAGCGGCGGGATTGCAACTGCGCGACGCTTGCAACAAAATTTCCTGTGGCAATGAACCTACGGGACAAGCAAAAATTACGTCTGCCTTTAACCTGCCTAGCAAATTTGTAATTCATACCGTTGGACCTATAATCCCAACGCATCGCGCACCTGATACGGCTGAAAAAAATTTGTTGGCGTCCTGCTACGAATCCTGCTTGAACTTGGCGGCGAAAAATAATTTGAAGAGTATAGCGTTTTGTTGCATATCGACGGGCGAATTTCACTTTCCGAATCAGACTGCGGCTGAAATTGCCGTTGCTGCCGTTAAAAAATTTTTACAAAAAAATAATTTGGTTGTGGTGTTCAACGTTTTCAAAAATTTGGATTTAAACATATACAAAAAAATGTTCTGAAAAGAAAAAAGCGTCGGGAAAAATCTTCTCGACGTTTTTTAGTGCTTTAATCTGAAAGCTGACATCTGTAAGCTGAAAGCTCTAAGCTGTAAGCTGTAAACTATTTCCCTGTAAAATTCAAATTATCTTCGTCCGCCCAATCGTCCGGCATACCTTCAACCAAAACAACTTCGCATTCGGCATTTTCCTTCACATACCGCGCAACACTGCCGATATCCGTTTTGCCGAATCCGCCGAATCCCTTTTCGCCCATAACAATAACGTCGCAGTGTTCGTACTTGGCAAAGTTTACAATAGTTTCGCCGGCGTCACCGACTTCAACGCGCGTTTTAACTTCAATGTCACTCGGCACGACAAGCATTAATTCAGACAAAAAGTCATACGCCGCCGCG
>CAMJNB010000167.1 GCA_946407175.1 uncultured Selenomonadales bacterium
TTTACACCTCTACGCTATTTTACCATTTTTTATATTATTCAACACGCCCTAGCTACCGGCTACCAGCTACACGCTACCGGCTAATAAAACTCTTGAATAATTACGCGCAGAAAATTATAATGCCTTTACAAAAATTTTGGAAGGTGACGAATTGATAACAATAGAAGACATTTTAGAAACAAACAGAATGATAACGGAAAATAAATTGGACGTCCGCACGATAACAATGGGAATTTCTCTGCGCGATTGCGCTCACCCAAACCTGCGCGAATTTTGCCGTAACGTCTATGATAAAATTACGAAGTCGGCGGAATTTTTGGTAAAGACCGGTGAAGACATTGCGGCGGAATACGGCGTGCCGATAATTAACAAAAGAATTTCCGTGACACCGATAGCGATAGCGGCGGAGGCGTGCAAGTGTGACAGCTACATACCGGTTGCCGAGACGTTGGATAAGGCGGCGAAAGAAGTCGGCGTCAACTTTATAGGCGGGTTCAGTGCGTTGGTAGAAAAAGGTTACACGCAGGGCGACAGAATTTTAATCGAATCAATACCGCAGGCGTTGGCAAGCACCGATTTAGTCTGCGGCTCGGTAAATCTTGCGTCGACTAAAGCCGGCATAAATATGGACTGCGTACGCGAAATGGGCGAAGTCATAAAACGTACGGCGGAATTGACGCGCGACAAACAGGCGATAGGTTGTGCCAAGCTTGTAATATTTGCAAACGCGCCCGGCGACAATCCTTTTATGGCGGGAGCATTTCACGGCGTGAGTGAGGCAGATAAAATTATAAACGTCGGCGTGTCGGGACCCGGCGTAGTTAAACACGCGCTTGAAGATTTAAAAGGCGCTGACTTCACGGAAATTGCCGAGACCATAAAGCGTACGGCATTTAAAATTACGCGCGTCGGTCAACTTGTAGCACGCGAGGCGTCGAAACGTTTGGGCGTACCCTTCGGCATAATAGATTTGTCACTTGCGCCTACTCCTGCCGTCGGTGATTCGGTAGCGCGGATTTTGGAAGAAATGGGATTGGAAAGTTGCGGCGCCCCGGGTACGACTGCGGCATTGGCACTTTTGAACGACGCGGTTAAAAAAGGCGGACTTATGGCAAGTTCGCATGTCGGCGGCTTAAGCGGCGCGTTTATTCCGGTAAGTGAAGATGAAGGCATGATTCACGCGGTTGAGTGCGGCAGTTTGTCCATTGAAAAGCTTGAGGCAATGACGTGCGTTTGCAGCGTAGGCTTGGACATGATAGCGATTGAAGGCGACGTAAGCGCGGCGACGATTAGCGGCATTATTGCGGACGAGGCGGCGATTGGCGTTGTAAACAATAAAACTACCGCCGTAAGAATTATTCCCGTGCCTAATGCGAAGGTCGGCGACAAGGTTGAATACGGCGGCTTGCTTGGATATTGTCCGATTGTTCCCGTGAAAAGTAGTTGGAGTTCGGAGGCTTTCATAGCACGCGGCGGCAGAATACCTGCGCCTGTTAGGAGTTTGACAAATTGATTAGGAAAATGATTGACGCCGATAAAAATATTGTGATTGATATGATGAGACGCTTTTACAATTCGTCTGCGGTTATTACAAACGGATCGGAAAAAATTTTTGCCGCCAACGTTGACGCTTGCTTAAAAAATTCGGCGTACCTTGAAGGTTACGTTTTTGTCGTTGACGAAAAAATTATCGGCTACGGTATTCTTGCCAAAAGTTTTTCTACAGAATTTGGCGGCGAATGTATTTGGATTGAAGATATTTTTATTGAGAAAAATTTTCGCGGCAAAGGTTTTGGCACTCGCTTTCTTAATTTCGTAAAAGAAAAATACCCCGATAAAAATTTAGGGCTTGAAGTTGAGAGCGATAACGTTAAAGCTGTTGCCGCTTATAAAAAATTCGGCTTTAAGGAGTTGCCGTATTTAGAAATGGTTTTTACGAAGGCTGATTGATATGGACGAAAATTTTAAGCTTGAAGAGTTGCGAATTTTGGAAGAGACGTACAAAGGCGCGACGCCGGAATTAAAATTCAACTCTGCCTTTGAACTTCTTGTAGCCGTAATTTTATCCGCGCAGTGTACCGATAAGCGCGTCAATGAAGTCACGCAGGTTTTATTTCCGCTTGCCGATACGCCTGAAAAAATTTTGGCGCTCGGTATTGAAAAATTGCAGGAAATTATAAAGCCCTGCGGTTTTTTTCGCACGAAGGCTGAACATATCGCAGGGACGAGTAAAATTTTATTGGACGAATACGGCGGCGAAGTTCCTGCCGAATTTGACGAACTTGTAAAGTTGCCGGGCGTCGGCAGGAAAACGGCTAACGTAGTAATGAGCGTGGCATTTAAAAAGCCTGCCATTGCCGTCGACACGCACGTTTTCAGATTGTCGAATCGGTTAAAGCTTGCCGAAGGTAAAACGCCTTTGGAAGTGGAATTGGGATTGCAAAAAATTATTCCGCGCGAAAAGTGGGCTGATTCTCATCATTGGCTGATTAGGCACGGCAGAAATATTTGCAAGGCGCGTAAACCAAATTGCGGCGAATGTCCGCTAAATGAAGTTTGTCCTTATTTAGGGAAGAGGGATTAGGGAAGAGGGAAAAGAGATTAGGATTTTTTATTCCGCATATTTTCTTTTTCCGTGACAACAACATAAATCGTGTCGTCATCTTCGTCAAATTCGGCGCCGCAACGCGGACAGCATTCATAAGGCGTACCGTCGGGAAATTGGCGCTTGCCGATACAGCGCGTGCAAAATTCCGTGCCGCAACGCTTGCAGTGTAGGATTTCGCCGAAATTTGTTCTGCCGCAACGCGGACACGAATCGTAATATTTCGCCATAAAAAATTCCTCCATTTTTAGCTTAGAGCTTAGAGCTTTCAGCTTAGAGAGTTATCCTCAAAGCTCGAAGCTCAAAGCTCCAAGCTTTAAAAAAATTATAACACAGACTTTTTCTGAAAGGAAGAAAATATTTGTTTGAGTACAGGTCGGCTACATTTGCCGATGTAGAAGAAATTTACAGCTTAATAGCAGGTTATGCGTCACAAGGTTTAATGTTGCCAAAACCGCACAATGTTTTGTACGAGGCACTGCGCGAATTTATAGTCGCGGTTGAAGTCGATACAAAAAAAATCGTCGGCACCGGCGCATTGCATTTGACGTGGAATGAACTTGCAGAGGTACGCTCAATGGCGGTTCATCCCGATTACAAGCGGCAGGGCATTGGCGCGGAAATTGTCAAGAAACTTTTAGTGCAGGGACGCGATATCGGCGTTAAAAATTTTTTCACGCTTACATACAGCCCCGAATTTTTTGAATCGCTCGGCTTTAAGGTTACGACACGTGAATCATTGCCGCATAAAATTTGGAAAGAATGTATTGACTGTCCGAAGTTTGCAAACTGCGACGAAATTGCAATGACGCTTGATTAGGGGTTAGCTTGTAATTTAATTCTTAACACGATTTTAATTTGATATAAGACTTCTTAAAAAATCGCTGTTTATACTGCGCGTCAAAGATAGTACGAAAAATTTCAAGGGGTTGTTAAAAATGAAAGGCAAACTATTTTTGACGGCGGCAATAATCTGCGCGGCACTGACATTCGGCGTAAGCTCTACAACTTCAGCGGCAGAACTTTCAAGCGATTTTGCTACAATGCAGGTTGAACCGCAGGTACTTTCTAATCGCAGTCGCAGAATTGCGCCATATCCACCGCCTCCGCGTCACCGTTACGAAAGAGACCGCTACGACGATTACCGCAGGACAAATTATCGCAACAGCCGCCGCTACAGCAGACCAAAAACAACTGTCAGAAGAGTAAACATTAACATAAGCGTAACCCGCAGAGTCTGATTGCAAAATCCCCATTCCATAAGTGAATAATCCTCATAATCACTAAAAAATTTTTTCCGTCAATCGAAGTGGTTGGCGGTATTTTTTTTGCAGGAAAAATTTTTGTTTGGAAGAATCAAATTAAAAAAATAAGCTGTGGGGTAGAGGGGAGCGATATGGGCAAGATAAAATTAATCGCAATAGGATCATCAACAGGCGGGACAGAAGCATTGGCAGCAGTGATACCGAAATTAAATCCGCCGTTGCCGCCGATAGTCATAGTGCAACACATTCCGCCGAAATTTTCCACGTTATTTGCCGCGCGCTTGAATAAGGAAAGTACGCTTACCGTGAAAGAAGGCGAACACGGCGAAGTAATAAAGGAAAATTACGTTTACATAGCGCCGGGCGGTTTGCATATGGAATTGCGCAGAAATGCGGCAGGACTTTTGCAAATACGCTGTTTCATGGCGGCGCCGGTACATTCATGCCGTCCTGCAGTCGACATTTTATTTAAATCGGTTGCGGAATTGGTAGGCGATGCGGCATTAGGAGTGATTTTAACCGGTATTGGTCACGATGGCACGGAAGGACTGTGGGAAATGAAATCTAAAGGTTCGCCGACGCTTGGACAAGACGAGGCAACGTCAGTAGTTTACGGTATGCCGAAGTCTGCCTTTGATCGCGGCGCCGTTGATAAGCAAGTACCGCTGAACAATATGGCGCTTGAAATTATGAATGTTTTAAAATCTAGGGAATAGGGATTAATTACGAATTACGAATTAAGAATG
>CAMJNB010000168.1 GCA_946407175.1 uncultured Selenomonadales bacterium
GCCCAACATAGCGCGGCAAAATTTGGTCCTTATGTATGCATAGCAAGCCGCCGCTTCAGCGCGTGTATCGAACGCTCCGACCGTTATAAAGGTCTGTGTGCAGCCGACAAGCGGCAAGCCGACAAGCGGAGTACTTATTTGCTCTCCTATGGCGCCACTGCCATTAGACTTAGGCAACATAACTTTGTATGCACTTAAAAGCGGAATTTCTTTTATATAATCGCGCCTAATCCATTTGTAACAACGCCGCATATTTTGTAACCCTAAAATTTGAATGTATTCATTATCATCTGCGGGTTTATCATCTAAAAAAATTTCAGGCAATTTTTCAAAAATATTTGTCGTTAAATCATAAGCATGCCCTGCGCTTAAAACTTTTTTTGCTGTCGGGTTATCGGTATGAAATTTTTCCGTGAAATGAAAAGTCTCCGGTGCAAAAACAATTTCGCTGAGCGGGTAAAAATCTTCATTCTGCAAAACAACTTTTTTGTGAATTGAATTTAATTCAGGGAAAGGAATAAAAGTTCCTATCGGTTCAAAATATGCATTCTTGTCAAAATAGGTAACGGCAATGCCGCCTTTAATATCGGAAGTGGGAAAAATTTCTCTGCTGTCGGAAAAATATTTCACAATTTTAAAATGATTGTTGTTAAGCATTCTGCGATTAAAATCTTTAGGCGTTTTACCTGCATTGAAGAGAAAGCGCGCAGGGTGAATGAGAGAAACTCTCTCGGAAATTTCTTGAGAAGTGTCGATAAAATAATTATAAATTGGCGCGTCGCTGGTATTTTCTGCAGAATTTTGGTAGGGCGGGTTGCCGACAACAGCATCAAACTTCATGGTACCTTTTCCTTTCTTCCAAGTATTTTTATTTTTAACGCGGCGAATAAATTTTTGTGGCTCGAATTTCAAATCGTCGACAAGATTATCAAAGAAATGCGCGTTGACAGAAACATTGCGAAAGCCGCCGAGCGTGCGTTTGGTGATAGTCTTAGCCATAGGGGTTTTGCAAATTACAAAAATATTATCGGCAACGGTTTTGTCCCAAATATTTTGAAGGACGTCAAGCGGCATAGAATTTTCATCGCGGTTGCCGAGACGGGCTCTGTAAATGCTGTAGGCAACGTAGAGAGGGTAAAGACCGGTTTTAGAATTAATCTCCAAAATTTTTGAATTGGGATAAAAAATTTCAGTGTCGACAAAGCGCGGCGTCGGCAAAATATTTTTGTGAGATTCGTCGAAAAAGTCATAGCCGCCGAAGGAACTTGACAAATGCAGATTGACAACGCGGAAGGGAGTAAGGACGGTTTCTTTGTCGGGATTTTTGAACGTGTTGAAGAGTTCGGCGATAGCTTTAATGCGTTCAGTCGGCTTAAGTTCGTCGGCACTGTGCGCCCTGTCTCTTACTTTGTGACCGGCGCCGATAAAAATTTCGGGGTTGTAGTACTTGATAAAGTTATGGAAAAAATCTTTAGTGACGCCTTTGGGCATAAATTCTTCCCAAGACGCGGCGTCGACAATATCTTCTTTAAAAAACATGTCAAGTGTAAAATCTTTGTCAAGCGGGATATCGGCGCCGTAAATCAGCAAAGGCATACGAATGGAAATGTCGCGCAGAGTTGACCTTAAAGACTTTATCAATTTTTTTTGTTGCTTAATTTCTTCAAGGAGTTGCAATTCTTCATCTGAAAGTTGGCGCGCAGGTTTTCTTTTGGCGATTTTAATTTTTTCGTACTGTTCATCGGTAAAGCCCTGCGCATTTATATCAATCTGTTTGACAGCGGGTCGGGCTTTTGAAGATGAAAGAATAAGATTAAGTTCTTTAAATTTTTCCAAGTCCGAATCAGTCACCTTCAAAAAAAGTTCGTCATTGTATAAACAGGCGTCGTCAAAACCTTTTCTTGCGGCACGATCTGAATAAGCGCGGTAGAGCTGTTGTAAAAGTCTGTTGGTATCGTATTGAATCATTTCGGAGCCGTCAAAAGAAATAATTGGGCAAAAGTTTAAAAATTTGCCTAAAATGTTTCTGTCATTGTCATCAATTTCACCAGCCTTAGCAGAGACAGAGGCGGATTCGGCAATGACTTTCAAGGTGCGGTCGGGCGCGAAATCAAATACGTAGCCAAATTGTTTAACCTTGCCGCCGGAAGTACAGGGATTCATGGCGCGAAAAATGGTTTGCATGTAGCTTGCGGCGGAAGTTGAAAAACTTCCTGCCAACATAAAAACTGCGGACCACTCAGGCACCGTGACGCCGGTAGTCAACCTGCCGCAAGATAAAGTTATGGTGTAGTCGGAAGTTGCAATGGCGTTTTTAACTTTTTCAAGCGCGTCGGCGGATTCTTCGTCAGCGTCGCCGTTACCTGCCACATTGACGATTTTAAAAAATTGAAAGACTTTGTGAGATTTTAAAAGCTTGCTTAAGGCGCGACCTGCGCGGACGCCTGGAATTATCCACAGCGAGTGGCTAAAAATTTTTCTGAACTCTTCATTTGAGTAAGGATAATTGGTATGCGTCGGCTTAGTCAGCAAGTCCAAAAATTTTTTGACGTCGGATTCGTGAACAAAATTATCGGCGTCGTCTGTACGAAAAAATTCGCGGAAATTAAATGCTTTATCTTCCAACTCGACATACGCCGAATTTTTAAGCAACTTGCCGAGATTGTAAGTAAAAATTTTCAATTCCGGCAAGTCGGCATAAGGATTTGGGTCACCGCAATATTTGTTATCCCATTCACTTTTGGCAATTTGTTCGGCGACATAATCCCACGTGAAGACATTTTCTTCGTAAGTGTCAATGATATTGAAAGGCGTGCCGCTCAGCGCAAGAAGTTTTGAATTTGGCTTTAGAATATTTTGTATAACTTTGTCGCCGAGAATTGTGGTAGTGCCTTCGTGCGCCTCGTCGACAATGACAAAATCCCAATCAGTATAAAAAATTTTTTCATTCTTAAAAAAGTTGCCGCCAACTGATTCGGAGCCGCGCAGGTCTTGAATTGACGCGAAGTAAACAAATTTCTTGCCGCTGGTCAAAAGTTCATCAATCTGCTTGTAGCCGGTCTTCTTTGAACCGTAGATAAAATCTTTGTTACCGTGAAAAATTTTATTAAAATGGTCGTACCACTCATCATCGACAACAGGGCGGTGAGTAAGAATAATGGTCTTTGCAAAACCGATTCGGCGAACCAATTCAAGAGCGGTTAAAGTTTTGCCGAAACGCATTTTGGCATTCCACAACATTCGGTTGCCTTTGCGAAAAGTTTTAATGGTTAAATTAACGGCGTCTTCTTGTTCGGGACGCAGTATAAACGGCATAAAGTCATCGCCTTCATCAATGACGCCGGACAAATTTTTTTCGCGTTGCTTTACGGCTTTAATAGCCTGTATCGCCGTGTTCAAGCTGACTTTGAACCATTCCCTGCCGGTTGAACCTGGCGGCGATTTTTTCTTGACGTTGGAATTGAGTAAGACTTTGTGAACGTCATAATCACGGAAGGTTTCTAATTTGCCGTTAAATTTATAAGCCGCAAGCTCGGTGTACAGCAATTCAAAATGAAATCCCGCCGTGTTGCTGAACTGCTTGATTCGGATTCGTGCCGCCGTATTCAAAATTTTACAATTCGGCGTCAGCTTTTCAACGGCGCAGTTAGTTTTGACGGTAGTTTCGCCAATTTTCAAAAGTCCCTCGTGATTAGTATCATAAACTTTACAAATGTAAATCAACTTGTAGTGAAAAATTTCTTCAAACAATTTTACCGCCGCCCTATTTTTTATGCTCGTCAAAATATAAAATCTTGTTCTCTTTCCAATCTTTCACCTTGCAATAAAATTTTTCATCGGTATTTTGATTAAATATGTCATCATAATTTTTGGCGTAGGGAATCATATTTGTGCGTCCGTCCATCTGCCACAAATTCCACGAAATAATTTCGGCAACTTCCGCCAATAAATCTTTATCAGGCTCATCATTGAACCGCTGACGGTAGTAATCAATGTAGGTTTTAAAAATATTTTTGCGTGCAAGAAATAAATTGTCGCCTTGAAATTCGTAGCCGTAAATACTTTGCAGCGCCGTTAGCGACCATTCAAGCCAATCAGATTCAGTGGAAGTATTTTCAAAAACTACGCGAAACTTTCTGTCAAGCATACCGATTCTATTTTCAAGCGGTATATCCTTTCCCGTCACAGTGTCGTAGCGGCTGACTAAGTACGGCGCCTCGCCGCAGGCAATTTCCAATCTTTTATCTGTAACGTAGTCTTCCCAATCTTTATCGCCGTCAAAAGAAATTTTATCCTGCGTCCTGTACCAAAGGTGATTTTTGGCGTCGACAACATTAAAAACATTCGCCCTGCCGAACCAAACTTCGTCAATCAAATTATTTTGTTCGTTGCACAACCACGCCGGCGTAAAAATTTCGGCTTTCTCACGTACGCGATTTTTTTTATTCTGCGCAGATTTTGAAAAACGCGACTGAATAACATGCAAATTAATTTTCAGCAAGTCGCTTGTAATTTCTTCCTGTCTGCCGTATTTTTTGCCGAGAGATTCGAGGAGATCGAGGCAGTGTCGCCGGTTGATATC
>CAMJNB010000169.1 GCA_946407175.1 uncultured Selenomonadales bacterium
GGCGGCGTATTTCAAAATTCCCTGCTGACAAGTTTAACCGTTAAAAATTTAAAGCGGCGCGGCTTTAGCGTTCTGCTTAACAAAATGATTCCGCCAAATGACGGCGGCATTTGTATCGGTCAAGCGGCGTTTGTGTTATAAAAAATTTTTTGCGTACCGATTCACTTTTTGAAGTAATTTTTCAGAAAAATATAGTAAAGTATGCATTGAAGTATAAATTCTCAAATTAAGTGAAAGGTCGTGTCGCCGTGAATTTTTTGAACAGTATCAAGTCAAAATTAGTTTTGTTGCTGATGATAATAGGAATAATCCCTCTGTTAATAATGATGGTGTTCACTTCGTACACGGCGATAACAACGGCGTTTGAGTCGGCAGAAGAAGAATTGTCGGTACAAAACGATTGAATTGAAAAAGAAGTCTACGGCATGATGAACAGCAATTTCACGGCGCTCAGACTTTTGGCGGTAAATCACGCGGTGCAAGATTATATTTTGGCGGCGCCGGCAAATCGCGCACCAAATATGAAAGCGACGGTACAAAATGCCAACGCGCTTTTCAAAGACGACAGCAACATGGCTATCAGCGGCAGTGACGGCATGCAACTTGTACGCAGTGACAATGAAAAAGTTGTCGACGTTTCCACGCGCGATTATTTTCACGAGGCGATGAAAGGCAATGAAGATGTTTCGGAAGTTGTGGTAAGTAAGGCAACAGGGAAGGCGATAGTTGTAATTGAAGTGCCGGTAAAAGACGACGGCGGCAAGATTATCGGTATGATTCAGCGCAATTACAACATTTCGGTGCTGTCGGATTTTTTGAAAAGTGAGGCGGACGATCACACGGAGCTTGCGATTTTTGAAGGCAACGGCAAATTGTTGGCGCATTCGTCCAAAACCATTTCAAAAGATGAAGACCGCGTGGATATGAGCAGCTACGATTTTATAAAAAATGCGCAAAATGATACGGTCGGCGTCGGTGAAGTGACGATAGACGGCGAAAGAAAACTTGTAAGCTACGAAAAGGAGCCGCAGACCGGTTGGGTTATCGCGTCATTTCGGCTTTATGATGTGGTCGAGGAGCATGCGTATAAAGAAACGTTTGTTTTGGTGACAATGTGCGTCATAATGTTCATTTTGGTTATAATCATTGCCAATATCGTTGCCCACAAAGCGGTTAAGCCGATTTTAGTGATAAATAAAACTGCGAATGAAATTTCGGATGGCAATTTGGCGTTAGAAAAAGTTACTGTTGAATCAGACGACGAAATAGGCGACGTTGCGGCGGCATTCGGCAAGATGACGGATAAGCTTAATGACTTCTTTCACAAGGCAAGAAAAAGCGCCGAGACTGTTTCAAATTCGGCGGAAGATTTAAATAAAAATTCCCAACAGTCGGCAGAGGCGGCGAATCAAATTGCAAGTTCGATTATGGATTTTGCAGGTGAAACAGTCGGTCAACAAAACGCGATAGGTGCGGCGAGTGACGCGGTAAAAAATATGCGTGAACTTTTGCAGGTGATAGCTGATGATTCCAACGGCGTTGTCGAATCTTCAAATCACGCAATGCATACGGCGGAAAGCGGCGCAGAAACGATTGATAACGCGGTACAAAGTATGAAGTCTTTGCAAACTTTCGTTCAAGAGTCCGCGCAGGTTATAAAGTTACTTGGCGAACATTCGCAAAAAATCGGCAACATTGTCGATACAATTTCAGCGATTGCCGAGCAGACTAACTTACTTGCACTCAACGCGGCGATTGAGGCGGCGCGTGCAGGTGAACACGGTCGCGGCTTTGCGGTAGTTGCGGAGGAAGTCAGAAAGCTTGCTGAACAGTCGGCAACGGCGGCGGAAGAAATTCACAAATTAATTTCGGACGTGCAAAGTCAAACCGATAAAGCCGTTGAGTCAATGCAAGTCGGCACTGAAACCACTCAAAAAAGCGTTGACGCAGTTAATGATGCCGGTACTGCTTTCCGTGAGATTGTCGCGCAGATTGAAACTCTTACCGAAAAAATTCGCCACACCACGAAGGCGATTGAAAAGGCGGAGGAAGGCAATTCGCAGATTATTGAGTCTGTCAGCAAGATTAATACTGCGGCGGAAAAATTTTCTGTCGAAACCGAAACAATTTCAGCTACCACGCAGGAACTTTCCGCCTCGACGCAGGAAATTGCCTCTGCCAGCAGACAGCTTGCCGATATGGCGGACGAACTCAATAAGGCTATAGAAACTTTCAAACTTCGCAAATAAATCTTGAAATAAAATTCCATTCCAAAATAAAGTCTAACTTTTACAGACTCTGCAGAAAAATTTCTGTAGAGTTTTTTTTATTTCTTTGTTAAGTTGTGGTAGAATAACTTGCCTAAATTCGGCGAAAAATTTTTTGAAAGGATTTTATGAAATGACTAAAAAAACTACCATGTTGACGCAGGACGGCTACGACAAGTTAGTTGAGAAGTTGGAGTACTTGAAAAGTGTCAAGCGCCTTGAAGTTGCGGAGAGATTGAAGGTTGCAATTTCACTCGGCGACCTTAGCGAAAATTCGGAATATGACGACGCGAAAAATGAACAGGGACGCCTTGAGGCTGAAATTCGCGAACTTGAGGCGAAGTTAAACAACAGCGACATAATTCAGACGCACGGAAATTTTTACGGCGACACCGTGAATATCGGCAGTAAAGTTGTAATTCGTGAAGTCGGCTCGGATGAAACAGATACTTATATGATAGTCGGTTCGACGGAGGCGGATCCTGACGACGGCAAAATTTCAAACGAATCACCGATTGGCGCGGCGCTTATCGGACATTCTGCCGGCAGTACGGTACAAGTTCACGCACCGGCAGGCGTCTTTCAGTACGAAATTGTAGAGATTGTGCAGGATTAGCGATTAGCTGTTAGCTTTTAGCTGTTAGCGATTAGCTTATATTAATGGGAGCAGTAAATTTTTATGAATGAAAAGAAAGAAATTCAGCAAGTCGACGAAAACGAATTGATAAAAGTTCGTCACGAAAAAATGAAGGCGTTCGCAGAAAAAGGGGTTGCGCCCTTCGGTCACCGTTACGAAGTCACGCACCACGCGGCGGATATTCGCAAAGAGTTTGGCGACATTGAAGGCGAAGAGGACGCGGGCGAAGTTAAAATCGCGGGACGTCTTATGGCTATTCGCGGTCACGGTAAAGCCAGTTTCGCGACTATTTCAGACCGTACCGGCAACATGCAAATTTATTTCAAGCTTGATATTCTCGGCGACGAAAAGTACAGCCAATTCAAACTGCTTGATATCGGCGACATAATCGGCTTGCAAGGTAAAGTTTTTAAAACCAAGCGCGGTGAATTGACTGTTCGCGTTGAAAATTTTGATTTACTTTCCAAGTCACTTCGTCCACTGCCGGAAAAATTTCACGGCTTGAAAGACCTTGAAACACGTTACAGGCAACGTTACCTTGACTTGATAGTAAATCCCGACGTACGCGAAACATTTTTAAAGCGCACCGAAATTATCAAGTCAATCAGAAAATATCTCGATGACAGAGACTTTGTAGAAGTGGAGACGCCGGTATTAAGCACCATTGCAGGCGGCGCGGCGGCACGACCTTTCATAACGCACCATAACACGCTTGATACAGATTTGTACCTGCGCATTGCGACGGAATTAAACCTTAAGCGCTTAATCGTCGGCGGCTTTGAACGTGTTTACGAAATCGGCAGGATTTTCCGCAATGAAGGTATGGACACGCGGCACAATCCCGAATTTACTACCGTTGAAATTTATCAAGCGTACGGCGATTATCGCGACTTAATTGAAGTCACGGAAGGCATAATCTGCGCGGCGGCTGAAAAAGTTTGCGGCGGCACGAAAATTACTTGTGAAGGCGTCGAACTGGAATTGAAAAATCCCCCGCGTATAAGTATGAATGACGCGGTTAAAAATAAAACCGGCAAAGATTTTCTGTCCTGCGAGACGGTTGAACAGGCGCGGCAAATGGCTGATGAAATCGGCGTTGCGTACGAAGAGCGTTTCGGTATCGGCGGAATTTTAAATGCGGCGTTTGAGGCGAAGGTTGAAGATGATTTAATTCAGCCGATTTTTATCACGGGACATCCTACGGAAATTTCGCCGCTTGCAAAGCGTAATCCCGACGACCCGCGCATTACCGACAGGTTTGAATTTTTCGTGCTGGGCAGGGAACTGGCCAACGGTTTTACGGAGCTGAATGACCCGATTGACCAAAAGTTTAGGTTTGAAGAACAGCTTAAAGCGCGTGAGGCAGGCGACGAAGAGGCGCACGTAATGGACACAGATTTTATTCGCGCGCTTGAATACGGAATGCCGCCGACCGGTGGACTTGGTATCGGCGTTGACAGATTGGTAATGCTTTTAACCGATTCGCCGTCAATTCGCGACGTTTTACTTTTCCCGACCATGAAAGTCATTGCCGAATAAAATTTGTAAAAAAAATAGAGCCGAATATTTCGACTCATCTGTATTAGCTTAGAGCTAAAATCTAACAACTATCGATCTATCGATCTAACAACTATCGATCTATCGATCTAACAA
>CAMJNB010000170.1 GCA_946407175.1 uncultured Selenomonadales bacterium
AAAGTAAGTTTTTCGTCACCGTAGTTCAAGGCAAGTTCAACTTTCTGCGCGTCGCCGAATTTAATCGCCAATTCTGTTTCGGTACCGTCGCCGAGTTGTTCGGAGCATTCTTTCACGTTATCGGCGTTAATGACTTTGCAACTTTGTCTAAGATTTTCAATTTCTTTAACCGGCGCGGAGTAAATGTGACCTTGCTTAAGCGTCAATTCGCGCGGCATTGTCAAGCAGTACAGCCAGCCGTTATCTGCGGACGCAACTGTATCGGTAAGGTCGGGCATACCAATCCAGCCTACTAAAATTTGTCTTTCACCGTCGCTGAAAACTTGCGGCGAATAGAAGTCAAAACCTCTGTCAAGCTCTTGAAAGACGCTGGGCAACATTTCTAAGCTGTCAACAGAAAAATGTCCAACGAAGTAACCGGCTAAGCAGTGATTCTGATATTTATATTCTTGGTGCGGCACGCCTTGCGGACAGACAATCAAAACGTCGGTGTCGCCGAAACGCAGAAGGTTGGGACATTCCCACATATAGCCGAAGTCGTAGTAGTCGGTTTTAACTTCGCCGAGAAGTTCAAATTCATTCTTCTTGTCGGTTTCGCGATAGATTAAAGTCGTGCCGTTAGTAGGACGTGAACTTTTTGCGGGGTAGTCACTCATTCTCTGCGCCGCCATTGCAAAGTAGCGTTTGCCGCGACGATAGAAGAAGTTGGGGTCACGGAAATGCGCCGTGTAGCCTTCGGGGTTACCTCTGACAATAATTTCTTCCTTAACAACACTGCCGTCTTCTTGCAATGTACCGTAACGCTGAACTACGGAGCGAATATAATTTTCATCGCGGCAGTTGGCGGTATAAAATACGCGAACCTTGCCGTCTTCGACAAAACCGCAGCCGGAGTGACAGCCGTCTTTGTCGTATTCGTCGCCCGGCCACAAGGAAAGTTCGGGGTATGAATAATGAACGAAGTCACGGGTTTTTACGTGCATCCAACTTTTATTTTTGTGCCAATTTTTATTTTGCGGTACGGGATTCCACTGACAGAAAATGTGGTAAACGCCGTCGCAGTAGCACAAACCGTTGGGGTCGCTTATCAGTGAAAACGGCGCGTCAACGTGGAAGTTATTGTGCCATTTGTCGGTAAAGGGCATTGCCTTGCGAACGTTTTCATCAACCGCCTGTTTGTTAAAGCGAAGTTTGATTTCCTCCAAATTTTCACCGGTTTTTTTCGCCATAAAAATTACCTCCTTTTTAGATCGCTAGATCGCTAGTTGATAGATCGCTAGTTGATAGATCGCTAGTTGATAGATCGCTAGTGAATATTAACTAGCAACTAACTTCTCCCTTGCTCCAATAAATTCGGCAAGAGTCTGATATAAATGCTCCGGTTCAACCGGCTTAGTCAAATGCGCATTCATACCCGCTTGCAATGAGCGCTGTACATCTTCATCAAAAGCGTTTGCAGTAAGCGCGATAATCGGCACTGTTTTTGCGTCGGCTCTGTCAAGCGCGCGAATATTTTCTGTAGCTTGCAATCCGTCTGTTATCGGCATACGAATATCCATTAGCACCGCGTCGTAATAATTAATCGGAGACTTTTCAAACATCTCGACAACCAATTTACCATTTTCCGCGTGGTCAACTTCCATGTCCTGCATTTTCAAAATTTCTTTGATAATTTCCGCGTTTACAAACATATCCTCTGCCAAAAGGATTCGTTTACCGGTCAAGTCTACGGGTTCATCCTCATGGTGCAGAGCAATTTGTTTTTGTTCAAGCGCTTGTACAAATTCGTCCATGACTGCCGCCGCAAAAAGCGGTTTCGACATAAACCTATCTACGCCCGCTTGTAACGCCTCGTCTGCCACTTCCTCCCAACTGTAGGCAGTCAAAATTATAATCGCAGACTCATCGCCTATAATTTCGCGTATTCTGCGCGTTACTTCTATGCCGTCAATCTCCGGCATTCGCAAATCTATTAAAAGCACGTTGTAACCTTCGTGCCGCGCGTGATGCAGTTTTATAGTTTCAATGGCGTCCCAACCGTTACTCACGGTATCCGCCGCAATGCCTAAATCCTCCAAAATCAATTTGGCGTGTTCGCAGGCAACAGGATCGTCGTCTACCACCAAAACTTTTAAATCGGTGACGCTTATGTCCTTGCCGACAATGTGACTTTTATCAGATTTTCTTAGCGTTATGTTTACGATAAATTCCGAGCCGACATTCTTTTTTGACTTCACTGAAATGTTGCCGTTCATCATGTCGACAATATTTTTTGTAATCGGCATACCCAAGCCGGTGCCGCCGTACGCATTACCGGAAGTCGCGTCCTCTTGCGAAAACACGTCAAAAATTTTCGGCAGGTAACTTTCGTCCATGCCAATTCCCGTGTCTTTAATCGTAAATCTCAACGTGGTTTTATTTTCGTAGTTGGCAGTGTTTTCAATCGTGAAATAAATATTGCCCGGCGCGTGCGTGAACTTAACTGCATTGCCTAAAATATTTATCAGCACCTGCTTAAGCTTAGTAGCGTCGCCTATATAAAATTCATCGACGTTGCCGACAATGTTGCAGTCGTAGTTTAAACCCTTAGCCGAGCATTGGGCACTGAACATGGTATTAATCTGTTCAACCAACGCGCTGAATGAAAACTCCTCGTTTTTAAGTGACATTCTACCGCTTTCAATGCGGCTCATATCCAAAATGTCATTTATCAAACTCAAAAGGTGGCGCGCGCTTGAACCTATCTTAGTCAACTGCTCCTGCGTACGTTCGGACAAATTCGGCTCTTTCAGCGCTATGCTGTCGAGACCGATAATCGCATTCATAGGCGTACGCATTTCGTGACTCATGCTTGAAAGGAAAGCTGTCTTTGCCACGTTAGCTTGCTTGGCAACTTCCAACGCCTCTTTCAGCTGATTGTTGCGGGTAATCTGTGCGCGTTGCAATTCGGTAGTGTCAGACTTCAGCAGAATATAAAATTTCGCCTCTTTGTTTACGGGGTAGAATACAAAGCGCTTATAAAAAGTTTCGCCGTCGATATCGCAGGCTATGTTGACTTCGTAGGGTTCACTTTTTTCTAGACTTCGTTCAATGCGTTTAAGGTTAAGCTGTTCTATATATTTATTTTTTTCGGTATTAGTGCCGCTTAAAACCGGCTTAACCTGCTGTTCAATATATTGCGTATAACTGCCGCTGCGTTCCTTCGGGAAGATACTGCCGCGTGTAATTTTTTTCGCGTCGCCGATAACTACGCCGTACTTGTCATCGACAATGTAGGTTATCATGTCGTATTGCTCGACAAGCGCCTTGTTTAAAATTGCGTTCGTCACCATGTCGTTGTTACATTCGCGCTCGGACGTAAACGCCATAATGTCACCGGTCGCGGGGTTACGGCTAAGTGTCACGTTGTATTCCACGAAACATTTTTCGCCGTTTTGCAGGTGACAGAAAAAAATGTCGGACAAATGCGTAATGCCGCTGTCGTACGCCGCCAACAGTTTTCGGCGATTGAAATTGCGATTGAATTTTCTTTTGTCGCGTTCAAACGGAAAATTTTCTAAGCGCTTACGAAAGTTTTCAGAAATGCTCATGCCGCAAACGTCGACATTGTACAAGCCGTGACCGTGCGCATCTTCCACAACGTCTTTTGTCAGATTTATGCGCAGTGATACTAAGCTGTCGCCGGAAATATTTTCCAATTCATTGCGTACACTTTCGTACATTTCCTGCGCGCGTATTTCATTTTCTTTAATCGCCGTCACGTCGAAGTAAACGCAGTAGGCGTAGGTAATGCCGTCCTCATCGACGAAGGCGTATTGCACGTTTACCCAAATCCAATTATTTTTCAGCGTGCGCTTGCGTATTGTTAAAGTATTCTTGCCGGACTTAGTAAAGTGGTGGCGAAAAAGGTAGGCAACTTCCTCATGGTCGTCGGGGTGAATACTGTTCATACTGCCGCCACTTTCCATTTTAATAAATTCTTCGGCGCTGCCTTCCATCATTTCCGTGAACTCGTTGGAACACCAAATAGGAAAGTATTTCCCGTCTGATTCCACGCGCATTAAAACTGCGTTTGTTTCCAATGAACGGAAAATTTTTTCGTAAAAGCTCGGTTTAAAATTTTGCATACGATTTTCCCTTCAGGCGTTAAAATTTTTTGGCGATTGTGATACAATTATTTTGAAAGGTAGTGAGAATTTGAAAGATTTATTGGACGTTCATACACATACAACCGCAAGCCTTCATGCTTATTCGACACTGCACGAAAATGTTTCCGCCGCGAAGGCTAAGGGGCTTGAACTTATCGGCATTTCGGATCACACGCCGCATATGCCCGGCAGTGCTCATAATTTTTATTTTTTAAACTTCAGAGTAATTCCGCGTGAAATTGACGGCGTTAAAATTGTCATGGGCGCCGAATTAAACATTATCGATTATTCCGGCAGTACAGATTTGCCCGCGCAGATTTTAAAACAGTTGGACTACGCCATTGCCAGCCTGCACAATCCCTGCATTGACGTCGGAACTTTGGCTGAAAATACC
>CAMJNB010000171.1 GCA_946407175.1 uncultured Selenomonadales bacterium
CAAGCATTTCATCAGTGGTACGTAAAAAAATCGGCGGCTGTTCGTCGGAGCTCTTAAACCCCTTGCCGCTCATCATTATGGCGCGATAAAGGCTGTCTTCGGAATTTAAAAAGTGCGCGTCGCAAGTTGCAACAAGCGGCTTGCCTAATTTTTCGGCAATGGCGGCAACGCGTTTGTTAATGTCGATTAAATCTTCGTCGGTGTTAATTTGCGGAAAGTGCTCGGACTTTTTAAGGTAATCATTGTTATGAATCGGCTGAATTTCAAGATAGTCATAAAAATTTGCAATTTTCTCAATCTCGGCGTCACTTTTACCGTCAACAATCGCGCTGATTAATTCGCCCTGCGCGCAGGCTGAACCGATTATCAAACCTTCGCGAAATTTCGCCAAGATATCTTTCGGAATGCGCGGTCTTTGATAAAAATATTTAAGCTGGCTGATTGATACAAGGCGGTAAAGGTTATCAAGACCGATTTTATTTTTCGCCAAAAGTATGACGTGATAGTAAGAAGTCTTTATACTTCCTTCCGTCGAAAGATAACCTTCCATGCCGTAGATAATTTTTATGTGCTTGCCTTTTTTCGCAAGTTTTTCTGCGGCATCGGCGGCGAAGGGGAAGGCTTGCACAACGCCATGATCCGTTATCGCAACGGCAGACCAATTCCATGCGGCGGCGGTATTTACCAGCGTTTCCGGCGAAATAATTGCGTCAAGTGCGCTAAGCGTGGTATGAACGTGCAATTCGACGCGCTTGACTTCGGCATTATCTTGACGCGGCGGTTTTTCTTCGGCTAAGGCAACGGCGTCAATGCTTACTACAATTACGCCCAAGTATTCATCAAACTGCGTGGTGCCTTCAACAACCAATCTTTTAACGTCTTTAAGTTGCGATACAAAATTTTCGGCGCCACTTTTACTTTTAAAAAATCTTTTGCAGGTTATTCCGTCGGTATCATCTATAAGTGCAAAACTTACCACGCAGGAGCCGCCTTTAAATTCGCGCAGTCTCAAGCCGTTTCTTTCGTCCGTACCGATAGCGCCGGAAATTATCACCTGCCGTGACGTAGCTTTTTCAGTAAGGCGCACTTCGTAAATCGTCGTGATATTACCGCTAATTTTTTCAACCATGATTTTTTTGCCGTTGGAAGGATTTGTAGGCGCTGAAGAATTTGTAGGCGCTGAAGAATTTGTAGGTACTGAAGATTTTGTAGGCGCTGAAGATTTTTTGACGGATCTAACCGGCGTCACAATATTTTTATCCTCATGCGTAAGTGTCACGCTGTTTACTGTCGCAATCGGTGTGGAATCGGAATGGGATTTAAAGTTTTTGGAAGAATTTATGGGTTTGCCTAAGTAATATTGTGGCATGGCGGTTTTGGCAAGAATTTCCATAGGCGCGTTGGGCTGTTCAATTTGCGTCAAGGGATAACTTTGAATCCAACGTAAGCTCCAAGGCTCTTTTTTCTTGCGACGCTTATTCTTGCGAAGATTTATATCTTTCGCTCTCGACTCGTAATATTCATAGTAGATAGACCAATTCGCAGGAAACTTTATGTTAAAGAAATATTCCACGTCAAAAGTTAATTGCCAATTGACTTTGGATTCTTTGGAGTACAAAAATTGAATATGTGCGCCAAATTTATCGGTAAACATTTTGTAGAGAAAAAAATTTTCAAGAAAAATTTGGACTGACTTTTCATCAAAGCCGGCATTTATTAATAAATCCCTTACTTTATCTTCTGTAGGCATAATGTCACGAATGTCATGCACTTAAATCACCTCGCAGTGAAAATTTTTTAGGAGTTATTGGTAAATTCCAACAAGATAAAAAAATTTTTTAGATTTACTTTTTCTTTGGCGCAAAGCTTGTAAGCTAAAGGAACAACCGCGTCGTCTTTTTATTTACCAACAACCTCAGGTAAGTAGTCAATAGTTGCAAGCTGAAAGCTACCGGCTAAAAGCTATTGGCGACCAGCTGACAGCTACCCTATTTTAACCTAAAAATATTTTTGTGTCGAATTTTTCATAAGGCTTGGCGCGTCAAAAATCGTCATTAAGCCGCGCAGTGAAAAAATATTCGCCGTCAGATTTTCTAAGCGAATACGTGACTTTGCCTTTAACAGTGGAGGTGTTTAAATTTTCATCAGCGGCTTTTTCCAACATTTGAAGTTCACGGAAAACATCACCGCGCTTTTCTTGATTCAACTCAGGATTTAACACGGCGACAACTAAACCGCAGACATTTAACAGCTGAAAAGATTCGTCGGTAGTTTTTGGTGCGGCGGTCACGTCAACTTCCTTTACAAAATCATTTTCAAGCTTAGCGTCAAGTTTCAGCGTGTCATTGAATTTGTAGATTAAATTATTGCCGTCGACGTTCAAATTATTTTCGGCGATGGAAAGGTTTAAATTCGGTGCAAGCTTTGTAACCTGCTCATTGTAGCGTGCTACAAAATCTTCACGTTTTAATTTGCTTATGTCTACAAAAGAATGTTCCGGCGAAAGAATTACGGCGTAGACAAAAAAAGCCGTGCAAAGTACCGACATTGTAATTGTAGTTTTTTTGTCGTAGGGAGAATACTTGTAGGCGAAAAGCCAACCCAGCGGCGGGATAAATAAAAGCAGAATTAACATACCTACAATGCGGGGATAAGTTTTAAAATTGCTTAGTGAAAATATCGGCTCTTCCTTTTCAACTTCAACGGCAGGAGTAGCCTTCGTTTTGGGTTTGCGTATTTTTCGCATAAAAAATTTTCCTTTCAAGAGTGCAAAATTTCAGCTAAAAACTTCAGTTAAAAATTTATCCCAAAAACAAACGGTCAATCGCGGAAATAGGCGACTGACCGTCTGTTTGGGGTTTTATGGTAGTAATGCTCGAATTAATTAAGAATGAAAAATGTAGAATTAAGAATGTAGAGTTACATAGAAAATTTAATTCTTAATTCATAATTCATAATTCTTAATTCAAATTAGCCCAGTACTTCAACGAGGTCATCCTGTCCGGCATTAACGTCACCGGTCTTAAGAGGACGAACTGCGCGGTAAGCGGAAGTGTTGGTAACGATAAGCGGCGTGACAACGGGGTAACCGGCTTTCTTAATCGCGTCAATGTCGAACGTTACGAGCAGATCGCCGCGTTTAACTTCTTGACCGTCGGTAACTTTTACGTCGAAGTGTTCGCCGTTGAGTTTAACCGTATCAATACCAATGTGCATTAACAGTTCAGCGCCGCCGGGCGTAACCATGCCGATAGCGTGTTTAGTCGGGAAGATAAGTGTAATTTTGCCGTCGCACGGAGCTACAAGTTTGCCTTCAGTAGGATCAACGGCAACGCCGTCACCCATAGCGCGGGAAGAGAATCCGTCGTCGGGAACTTCGTTCATAAGCATCATGTGACCGGTAAGGTGAGCGCCGAAAGTTTCATCAGGCATCTTAGGTGTTTCAGGTGCCGCAGCAGCAGCAGGAGCACTGCCGCCGGTAGCCTCTTCAACCATTGCACGGCTAATCTTGCCTTCGCGAATGCCTTCGACAAATTCTTCAAAGTTAGCCTTAACAATCGTGACGCTGGGTCCGTAGATAACTTGAATTGCATTGCCCTTGATAACAACGCCGCCGGCGCCGGTACCTTTCAAAATACCTTCGTCGACTTTTGAACCGTCAACCAAAGTCAAACGCAAACGCGTCGCGCAGCAGTCAATTTCAGTTACGTTATCAACGCCGCCTACGCCTTTAAGAATCGTTGCAGACTTCATATCGAAATCGGCAGGAACGTTAGACGCGCCGCCACCTGCAACGCCGACGCCCGTAGCTTTTTGATAATCGGCTTTGGACATCATCTTAACTTCTTCGTCATCAGCTTCACGACCGGGAGTCTTGAGATCCCATTTCATAATGAAGAATTTAAACGTGACGAAGTAAAGCATCGCGTAAACCGCGAATACCGGCAACATCATCATCCAGTTGGACTTAGCTTGACCGGGCAGGACGCCGTAAAGGATAAAGTCAATTAAGCCGTCAGAGAATGTCGTACCAACCGCAATGCCTAAAATATGGCACGTTGCAAATGCAAGACCTGCATAAATTACGTGAATGCCGAAAAGTTCTTTCGCGAGGAAGAGGAAAGTAAATTCGATAGGCTCAGTGATACCGGTTAAGAAAGAAGTTAAACCGACGGAGAAAAGCAACGAACCTGCCGCCTGTCTTTTTTCAGGACGTGCGCAGGTGTACATTGCAAACGCCGCCGCAGGAAGACCCGCCATCATGAAGGGGAATTTACCGGTTAAGAAACGGCAAGCTTCAACTGAAAAATGTTCGGTAGTAGGTGACGCCAATTCCGCGAAGAAAATATTCTGCGCGCCCATAACGGTGTTGCCGTCAATAACGGCAGTACCGCCGAGACCGGTTTGCCAGAAGGGCAGGTAGAAAATGTGGTGAAGACCGAAAGGAATCAAGGCACGTTCACAGCAACCAAAGAAGAATGTACCGAAGTAGCCGGACGCCTTAACAATGTCGCCGAGTT
>CAMJNB010000172.1 GCA_946407175.1 uncultured Selenomonadales bacterium
AGTTTTTGTGAAAATGGACATTGAAGGAGCGGAAGTTGACGCACTGCGCGGCGCTAAAAAATTTTTATCCATGAACAAAGTTAAGGCATCTGTTTGCAGTTATCACCACTTAAATGATATTGTAAAAATAAAATCCATACTTCATAATTACGGCTACAAAACTGCCGTGAGTGATGGATATATGATTTTTATTTTGGACCCGGATATTTTTGAGACGACGGACTTTCGCAAAGGTGTTATTTACGCCGAAAATTTTTAGACTATTCCCAACAACTTGCGAAATGTCGAATTAACTGTTATGATTAGGTAAAAATTTTTTGGTGATTGATAATGAAAGAGCGAAAAGGGATAAATTGGTTTTTCGTGATAATGTTCGTAGTTGTCGCGTACTTCTCAACAGTTTTAATCTCACAGCAGGTTCACTTATCGCACGTAAGCGAAAGTAAGCGAATTGCTGATAAGCGACTTGAGGCGGCGAAGGCTGAAAACGAAAAACTTCAGAAACAGTATAACGAATTGCAGGATTTAAACAACATTGAAAGATTGGCGCGGGAAGATTTGGGGCTTGCTAAGGCAGGCGAAATGCCCTACCAACCGGCGACCGGTGGAATTAAGGATTAAGAATTTAGAATTAAAAGCTAAAAGCTTTAAGCTGTAAGCTAATACCTACAAATGCAGGAGGAAAAAATTTTGGCGATCGAAGTAGGCGGCGTAGTTGAAGGAAAAGTTACGCGAATTACTAATTTTGGTGCCTTCGTGGAGCTGGAGGACGAAAAATCGGGCTTGATTCACATTTCTGAAGTTGCAAACGAATATGTAAGCAACGTCAGCGATTTTTTGCACGAAGGCGAAACGGTACAGGCAAAGGTTGTAAGCATTGACGCTAACGGCAAAGTCGCGCTGTCATTAAAGAGAATGAAACCGCCCGTCCAAGAGGCGGAGAAACCTGCGGCACGGACAATTAATAAACCTAAGCCGAACAAAAAACTTTCCGCATCTTTTGAAGATAAATTGTCAAAATTTTTGAAGGACAGCGACGAAAGACTTACCGATTTAAAGCGCAAGACCGATTCAAAGCGCGGCGGACGCGGCTCAAGACGTTCGGATTAATGCCGTGACATTTTGGCGGGAGGGAAATTTTTTGCTGAAAAAGTTCATTGACGTTTGTTTGGCAGAAAATATTTTTTCCGCGCAGAAAATTGTAGTTGCTGTATCAGGCGGCGCAGATTCCCTTGCACTTGCCGACCTGCTTTTCAACGTGCGACAACGGTTTAATCTTGAACTTTGCATTGCGCATTATGAACACGGTTTAAGAGGACAGGCATCATTGGACGACGCGGAATTTGTAAAAGATTTTGCCGCCAATCTCGGCGTGAAATTTTTCTGCGAACACGGCGACGTTAAAAAATTTGCGTCGGAAAATAAAATCTCGATTGAAACGGCGGCGCGGCAACTTCGATATAACTTTTTGAACAAAGTCAAGTGCGATATAAACTTTGACGCGATAGCCCTTGCTCATCATGCAGACGATCAGGCTGAAACAATTTTAATGCGACTTCTGCGCGGTGCCACATCGGCAGGACTCGGCGCAATGAAATTTTCTACTACGTCCGAAGAATACGGCTTGCTTTTACGTCCATTGCTACGTTTTAAAAAATGTGAACTCGAAAGCTACTGCGTGACACGGGGACTTACGCCGCGCATTGACGCCACGAACTTTGAACCGGACGCGACGCGAAATAAAATTCGGCTTGAACTTTTACCGGCACTTGAAAATTTCAATCCCGCCGTTGTCGATACGTTATGCCGATTCGCTGAAGTGACTGCGGACGAGGCGGACTTCATAAAGCTTGAAACTGAAAAAATTTATCCCCGCGTCGTCAAGCTAAATTCGGCTGGTACGTTTGAACTTCTGCGCGCGGAATTTTTAAAACTGCATACGGCAATGCAAAGGGCGGTTATAAAAAAGTTTTTGGCGCAGGTAAGCGGCATTAAAGATTTCGGCTTTATCCACTTTGAATCAGTGCGAAAAGTTTTGGTGAACGGCTTGGCAGGCGTCGAACTTCCACATAACTTCCGCGCAGATTTACGGCGCGGCAAATTGACAGTTAGAAAAAATTTACAGCTTAACAGCTTAAAAAGAAAGGATTTGATTAAATTGAAAACCAAAGAAGATTTCATCGAACGCGTACTTTACACCGAAGAAGAAATTGCAGCCCGCGTTAAGGAACTTAGCGCAAAAATCAGCGAAGACTACAAGGACATTGCGAAACCGCTGTTGACGGTCGGCATTTTGAACGGCGCGGTAATGTTCTACACGGACCTTGTAAGACGCGTTTCGATTCCGGTACACTTTGACTTTATGATTGCGTCCAGCTACGACGCCAACACGCATACCAGCGGCAAGGTCAATATCTTGAAAAATTTGGACAACGATCCTAAGGGACGCGACATTCTTTTGGTTGAAGATATCGTAGACTCCGGCACGACAATGAACTACCTTGTTGAATATTTCAAGGACAAAGGCGCGGCAAGCGTGAAAGTTTGCGCACTTTTAAATAAACCTTCGCGCAGAAAGATTGATGTTGACGTTGACTACTGCGGCTTTGAAGTTCCCGACGAATTTATTGTAGGTTACGGTCTTGACTTCGCGCAACATTACAGAAATTTGCCGTATCTCGGCATTTTAAAGCGCAGTGTTTATTCAAAGTAGCTGTTAGCTTTTAGCGATTAGCTGTTAGCCTGTAGCTGGTAATTACTAACTACTAACTATTAACTATTAACTACTAACTATTAACTAAAAAATTCATTACGCATTGCGCCTTACGCATTACGCATTGAAAAGGAGCGTTGTAATTGAACAGTTTTTTGCGAAACGTCGGCTTTTACTTGCTGATAATATTCATCGCCATAACTGCATACGATTATTTTTCGGTGAAACCGCAAGCCGTTGAAGAAACGAGTTATTCGCAGTTTTTGCAAAGAGTCGATTCAGGTGAAGTCTCAAAAGTTGTCTTGACAAAAAATTTTATTAAGGCGACTAAAAAGGACGGCACGGAATTTACGACAACCGCGCCGGATTTTCCGATAGGCGATGAAACACTTGTCGGCAAATTGGAGGCAAAGGGCGTCGAAATAACCGCGCAAAATCCAAAAGAGCCGCCGTGGTGGATGACGCTCCTTTCTTCCTTCCTGCCGGTATTAATCTTAATCGGCGTGTTATTCTTCATAATGAATCAGACGCACGGTTCCGGCAGTAAGGTTATGTCCTTCGGCAAAAGTCGCGCAAGAATGTCTAACGGCGACAAAGTTCGTGTCACGTTTAACGACGTGGCAGGTGCTGACGAGGCGAAAGAAGAGCTTGAAGAGGTTGTGGAATTTTTAAAGCATCCAAAAAAATTTAATGACTTGGGTGCGCGTATTCCGAAAGGCGTCCTGCTTTACGGTCCGCCCGGTACAGGTAAAACACTTTTGGCGAAGGCAGTTGCAGGCGAGGCGGGAGTTGCATTTTTCTCAATCAGCGGCTCGGATTTCGTGGAAATGTTTGTAGGCGTCGGCGCGTCGCGTGTTCGTGACTTATTCGCGCAGGCTAAGAAAAATTCACCGTGCATAATTTTCATTGACGAGATTGACGCGGTGGGACGTCAGCGCGGCGCAGGTTTCAGCGGCGGACATGATGAACGCGAACAGACTTTGAATCAGTTGCTTGTTGAAATGGACGGTTTTGCGGCTAATGAAGGCATTATCATAATTGCGGCGACGAACAGACCCGATATCCTTGACCAAGCGCTTTTAAGACCGGGACGTTTTGACAGACAAATTGTTGTCGATAAACCCGACGTCAAAGGGCGCGTTGAAATTTTGAAGGTTCACTCAAAAGGCAAACCCATTGCGCGTGATGTCGATATGGACGTTTTGGCGCGGCGTACGCCCGGATTTACCGGTGCTGACTTGGCTAATCTTGTAAACGAGGCGGCGTTGTTGGCGGCACGCAGGGATAAGCACGAAATTAATATGATTGAAATGGAAGAGTCAATCGAACGTGTCATGGCGGGTCCCGAACGTAAATCCAAAGTGATGAGTGAAGACGAAAAGAAATTGACGGCTTATCACGAAGGCGGGCACGCGCTTGTTGGCATGATGCTGAAACACGCTGACCCCGTGCACAAAGTCACGATAATTCCGCGCGGACGTGCAGGCGGTTACACGTTGATGTTGCCGAAGGAAGACAGAAATTACGCAACGCGCTCGGAACTTTTGGACAGATTGAAAGTGGCAATGGGCGGACGTGTTGCGGAAGAGATTGTGTTAAATGAAATTTCTACCGGCGCATCGCAGGACATTCAGCAAGCAAGCCGCATTGTACGCTCCATGATTATGCAGTACGGTATGAGTGACGTTATCGGTCCCGTTGCTTACGGCGCGGATCAAGTCCAACAGTATCTCGGACAAAGTAACAGAAATTACTCTGAAGAAGTTGCCGGCGAAATGGACAAGGAAGTTCACA